>JAKSCJ010000474.1 GCA_022360675.1 Lysobacterales bacterium | reverse complement strand
GGTGTCAATCCACCTCAAGACGAACTCTACTGGCGCGGCCCTGTGCTATGGGATTTTGACGGCAACACCTGGACCCAAGGTAATTTAGAGCACGCTGAACGCCGCCAAATACCCTCATCGCGCGATGCAGAATGGTGGTACGAGGTACAGCTGGAGCCTCACGAACAACACTGGTTGTTCGCTCTGGATTACCCCACACGTTGGCCACGGGGTAGCTTCGTAACGCACGATCATCAATTGGTGACTCGCAACCCTGTAACAACCTTAACGCGTTACGAAATCTCCACGGCGCCAAACTTTAAAGATTTACCCGACGAACTGCCATTCCAAAGCAAATTCCGCTCACTCCGATTGCCCAAAGAACGAAACGTAAGAACCATCGCCATGATGGAAGCATGGCGCCAAGAAGCGCCCAGTGATCACGCTTTAGTGCAAAAATCACTGAACTACTTCCGCGAACAAGAATTCTTTTACAGTCTTGAAGCACCGCCGTTAGGCTTAAATGGCGTAGACGAGTTCTTATTCGACCTCCGCGTCGGCTATTGTGAGTATTACGCCTCCGCCTTTGTCGTCATGATGCGTGCCGCTGATATTCCAGCTCGAGTGGTGACCGGCTATTTAGGCGGCGAGTACAATTCTGTGGGAAATTATCTATTAGTCCGCCAATCTGATGCCCATGCGTGGGCCGAAGTGTGGATCGAAGGTGAAGGCTGGATTCGGGTAGACCCCACCGCGATGGTGTCCCCAGAACGCGTTGAATATGGTGCCAGCGCTGCGGTGGACTACAGCCGTGGCTGGCAAGATTGGTCGTGGGTTCGCCATTTCCAAACCAGTGTGGATGCTGTCCGCAATTTATGGAATCAGTGGGTGCTTAGCTTTGACTCCCGACGCCAGCAACGTTTATTTAATCCCCTAGGCTTTGGTCAGCTCAAGCACGAGCATTTAATCATCGTCTTGATTATCCTCTTAGCTGTTGGCGGCTTCATTTTGCACTTTTTATTACAGCGTCAAGCTTTGCAGACCAAAGAAGAAGCGGTACGCCTGTATCGCCGCGCGTTACGACGCTTGAAGCCACTAGGCTTAAGAAAAAGCCCCAACGAAGGTCCGTTCGAGTTCGCAGAGCGCATACAAGGCCAGCTGAGCAATGCAGGCGCCGAGTGGATGCTCATTACTCGGGACTACTATCAGATTCGCTATGCCGGAAATACCGAACGTTTGGAGAGTTTAAGACAACGTTGCCAACGCTTCCGCCCTAAGCTTGAGGCCGCAGAGAAAAGCCCAGCGATGACGATTTAAAAGCGCCAAAGTTCTAATTCAGCAATTTCTTGTTAAAGCACTCCAAACTCCATCTAACGGCGGGCGCCAATCCGCCGTTAGAAACGGCATAATAGCCTTATCGAACCGATTGCCTTTGGCGGGTTTACCAAGATGGTTCACCCATAACGAATCAACTTCATAGCGTGGTTCGATAGCCAAAGCCTTACACGCTTGTAAGTCAATCGGTAATCACGCTGTCTTTTTTATGTGTGCCTAGTTTAGGAGGGTTTAGTCCATGCGCCAGAATAAGAGCTGGATCATCATTGGCTTAATGATGACACTCAGTGCCTGTGTCAGCATTCCCGAGCCCTTGCAGGGCGAGTACCCCATCAACTACCCAGCACAAAGCCATATTGGTCAAGTGGGCACGAATGTGCGTTGGGGTGGCAGCATTATCGCAACCAATCCTGAAGCGCACCAAACCTGTATCGAAATCCTGGGCAAGCAGCTAGAAGACACGAGCCGTCCGGCGGAGCAGGAAGAAAGCCAAGGTCGTTTTATTGCGTGTAAAGCTGGCTTTCAGGATCCTGAGGTCTTCAAATCCGGCCGCGACATCACCGTTATCGGCCGCCTCGATCGTCTGGAGCCGCGTAACATTGGCGAATACGAGTATCGCTACCCCATCATTAGCGCCGATGTCATTTATTTATGGCCCGAACGTAGCGATTATCGTGACCGTGGTTATCCCTACACGCCCTATTACTGGTACCGCCCCTACCCTTACTTTCTAAGTCCATACCCTTACTTCGGACGCGGTGTTGGTTTTTATGGTTATGGTCGCAGCAAACGGCGCTACTAAGTACTGGGTGCAAAAACAAAGCATCGATACCAATTAAACATTCTCGTAAAGGGCGGTCATCACCGCCCTTTATGCTATTAAGCTTTATTGTTAATACCCTTAATTTATAAGCACGATTCAAAGAAAAAATAGCAAAATTTTCGGCATTGCCCTGCAAAATACTGCGGTATCACCGATTAAGAAAACTAATACATTTCGTCACAACTATATTTACTATAGGAATTAATGATCACGTCCTGCGCGGTGGCAAAAGCTGAGTTAAAATGCAGCGGAACTACAGCGATATGCATTCATGGGGGAGCAAATCTCACTTTAAAGAGGTTTGTATTCAATGCAAATCAACGTGATCCAATTCGACACAGGGATGTCATGCCCACACCTGCTGCCAGTGGTGCTGTTGACTCATTCGTCGTCGTTACGGCATTCAAAGTGATTTACATTCACAAGGTTATGTATGCCTTGAGGAATGCAATCAGTGGTTCTGAGCCAGGTTTATCGTCTTGAAAAGACGCTCAAGCTAACGCTCAAGGGGCCCTTCTTGAAGGCGCTTCACAGCCGATAGGGAAATAGACATAGATGGGGTTCATTGAAGGGGCCATTAATCTCCAGAGTATGCATCCTCACTGCGTTCGCCAGCCCTAGTGTTAACCAATCCAATCGATGACTCGCATTTTGTATAGAGGTGCCACTGGTGGAAAAACGCGCCCGCTATTACTACAAGGGTAATTTATACAAGCAATTACGCGCCTTCTGTGCTGCTGCTCGCCATGGAAGTATTTCGGAAGCAGCAGAGGACTTATACCTCAGCCAACCCGCTGTGAGCTTGCAAGTACAAGCTTTAGAGCGTGAATTAAAAGCCGTATTATTTGAACGACGCGGCCCTAGAATTCGCCTAACTAAGGAAGGAGAAACACTGTTCGATATGGCACGCCCTTTGGTAGAGGGTATGGAAACCTTATTCGAACGGTTCGCCCAGCATCAACATGGTGAGTTATCGAGCGGTGAAATTAATATTGCCGCCGGTGAGTCCACCATCATGTATGTCTTGCCACAGCTGATGTCGCGCTTCCGTGAACGCTACCCCGATATCCACGTGCATTTTCACAATGTTACCGGCCGCGACGGCTTGGCAATGTTGCGTGAAGATAAAGTGGATTTTGCGGTGGGCTCCATGCTGGATGTGCCCAACGATATCAGCTATCAGCCCGTATATTCTTACGCGCCCACGCTAATCATGCCCGAAAACCATGACTTAGCCGGGCTCGAAAATATCACACTCGATGACTTATCACCCTACGGTTTAATTCTTCCACCTCGCCGACTCACCACTTGGCGCTTGGTCGACATGGTGTTCCAACGCCACCACGTGCCATATCGCGTGGCACTAGAAGTGGGCGGCTGGGAAGTGATTAAACGCTACGTGGAACTCGGCTTTGGTATTTCCATTGTCACCAGTATTTGTCTACGCGACGACGATAAACTCGAATCTCGCGATATGAGCAATTACTTCCCCGAGCGAACCTACGGCTTGGTACAACGACGCGGCAAATATCCCACGCCCCAGTCGCGCGCCTTTATCAGTATCATGATGGAAGATTTAGATAACGCCAACTGGAATGGCGCACAAGAATCTCAACGCTAAGCTCAACGCCAACTTAGCCCTGGCCACCGCACACCATCAGATCATCCTGTATTGACATCGTGCCTGATCTTCACAGGCACGATGCACTCATCAAACCGGCATGGTTTCAGCTATTCAACCCAAACTTGGGTGCTTACCAACGCTCAATCATAACCAATTCACAGAAATAAGCGACAAAAAGCGGCTAATTAGCCGCAAATACTAGCCACCCGAGTACTTTTCTGTATAAAATCACAGTTACTGAGTATTTCTACAGGACTGGCATGGAAAAATTGACCCGCCGCCAACAAGAAATCATGGACTTCATTTTGTCGTTCATGGAAAAGGAAGGCTATCCGCCCACCCGTGCCGAAATCGCGCGCCACTTTGGCTTCCGCTCACCCAATGCAGCGGAAAGCCACTTACGTGCATTAGACCGTAAAGGGGCGATCCGTCTCGAAGCAGGCCGCTCGCGGGGTCTCACACCTTTAGTAGCACGGCGCAATCAACAAGCTTTACCTTTAGTCGGGCGTGTGGCTGCGGGCTCACCAGTCCTCGCGGTTTCGAATGTAGAGCGCGAAGTTCCTGTTGACCCTACTCTCTTCTCTCCGCGCCCAGACTATTTACTACGCGTTAAAGGTTCGAGCATGAAAAATGCGGGAATCTTCGACGGCGATCTCATCGCAGTTCATAAAACCCCCATCGTGCGACAAGGTGGTATGGCTGTGGTGCGTATCGACGACGAGGTAACGGTGAAGTATCTTTACAAATACCGTAACCGAGTCGAACTCTTACCCGACAATCCCGACTTCGAGCCCATTGTTGTATACCCTCAAGATCATGAAATTCATGTTGAAGGTGTAGCCGTTGGTGTACTAAGAACGGGCATGGTACGTAGCGAGTAACATGATGAACCCAGCCCCCATTAAAGACACTGCGGAGTTTGCAGATCTAGAAAAACTGGATATTCGCGTGGGCACGATTATTCGTATCGACGAGGTGCCGAATTCGCGAAAGCTAGCCTGCCTGGTGGTGGATTTTGGCGACCATCAACGCAATATACTCAGCGGAATCAAGCAAGAACGTGAGCAACTCGATGATCTCATCGGCCTGCAAACGCTATTTGTGGTGAACTTAGCGCCACGGAAAATGGCGGGGCTGATATCGGAGGGTATGTTACTTGATATCGGCTATGCCGATGGTATCCAACCGGCCTTTGCGGTACCCGAGTTTAAAGTTCCTAATGGTAGCCGTGCAGGTTGAATTATCGCACTTCATCGAACAGCGCCTCTTAGCACGCCGCCGATCGTTGGCAAAGATTCACCTCGAGGTTCACCTCAACTCAAGCATTAAGATATCGGCGAAACCAGAGCCGTAGCATTCGTTGTTTGTCGGTTGTTAACCGCATAGCGTCAAGGTAATACCAAGCCGTTTTCGCTTGAGGTTCGCAGCGAATTTTCAGGAAGTATATTTGCCAGCAACAACGAGCTTGCAGCACCTTTCCTTGAATGGTTACCACGTCATTATCTATAGCTTGCCCGCCGCTAGCTTGACTCGTCAGGGTCTGTATCTTGTGATCTGAATAAGTGAGCTGAGCGTTTAGTGCCTCATCGAGTTGAATCGCACTAATGGTTGACTGCTGACGTATAGCAGTATCATTACGCAGCCAAACAAGCAAAGCAAGTACCGCAATAAGCCACTGAAACACAGCGGCCAAGGCGCTGCTGAAAACACCCAGTAGCGCGATCAATAACAGGCCAAGCGCTAGGATGCGCACTCTGTTGAGCGAGGGGAAATTAAGGGGCGGAAAACTGTAAAATATGGCTAATCATTCCTTGTAATTCGGGTGTACTGGCGGGCGCTCGCCCTAAAAACCAGGCCCAAAGCCGGTCATCTTCCTGATCTAGCAAGTCATCAAGAATCGCACGTTGTTGCTCATCCAAATCGGCGTAACCACGATCTAAAAAACGCAACAGCAACGAGTCAAGCTCGCCCATGCCACGCCGGCAACGCCAACGCAATTTGGCAAGATGTTGTGGGTTATCGCTCATGGAAGTACTTATATTAGTGAGTCAATACGCAACGTACGAATAGCCAATAAATTTCGAGACGAAGCCTGTGGCTCCGTCTCGAAAAAATACCGATTACAGCGATTTCCGATGAATCATCATCTGCTTAATTTCACCAATCGCCTTAGCCGGGTTGAGCCCTTTAGGGCAGGTCCGGGTGCAATTCATGATGGTATGGCAACGGTACAGACGGAACGGATCTTCCAATTCGTCCAAACGCTCGCCCGTGGCTTCGTCACGGGAGTCAGCCAGCCAGCGGTAGGCTTGCAGTAAAATCGCGGGGCCCAAGTAACGATCGCCATTCCACCAGTAGCTGGGGCAAGAAGTAGAACAGCAAGCACACAAAATGCACTCGTATAAACCATCGAGCTTGGCGCGATCTTCCTTCGACTGTAAGCGCTCTTTATCGGGCGGTGCCACACTTTGCGTACGCATCCACGGACGCACTGAAGCGTACTGAGCGTAGAAGTGGGTTAAGTCGGGTACAAGATCCTTCACCACCGGCATATGTGGCAGCGGATAGATCTTGACATCGCCCTTAACGTCTTCGATAGCTTTGGTGCAAGCCAAAGTGTTCGAGCCATCGATATTCATGGCGCAAGAACCACAAATACCCTCACGGCAAGAGCGACGGAAGGTTAAGGTAGGGTCGATTTCATTTTTAATCTTAATCAGTGCGTCCAACACCATGGGGCCGCACTTTTCCAGATCAATTTCGTAGTAGTCCACACGCGGATTGCTGCCGCTATCGGGATCGTAGCGGTAAATCTTGAAGGTTTTTTTGCGCTGGGCTTGCTCGGCCGGAAAACGCTTTCCTTCCACAACCCGGGAGTTTTTCGGCAGTCTGAACTGTACCATGGGTGTATCTCTACATTTTCAATGTGTGTTGATGCCGATCGCTTCAGCATCAACACCAATTAAGCTGGCTATTTGCTGGCATTCGCCTGCTATGTCGCGACAGTTAGCGCCACGACGATAGCCCCATTAGTAAACGCGCGCTTTCGGCGGCACCACTTCTACATCGTCGGTCAGTGTATACATATGCACTGGACGATACTCGAAGCTCACCTTGCCCTTATCGTCGAGATAAATCAGCGAGTGTTTCATCCACTCTTCATCGTTACGATCGCTGAAATCTTCACGGGCATGGGCACCACGGCTTTCTTTGCGGTTTTCCGCCGCATACATCGTGGTGATGGCGTTTTGCAGCAGATTACGCAGCTCGAGCGTTTCAACCAAGTCGGTATTCCAAACCATGGAACGATCGCTAACACCCACATCACCAAAGCTCTCAAACACTTCGGAAATCAGGCCACAACCTTCTTTCAAGGTTTCGCCAGTACGGAACACCGCCGCATTGTTTTGCATCGTACGCTGCATTTCATTGCGGATATCAGCCGTAGGACGCTCACCATCGGCATGGCGCATTTGATCGAAGTCGGCCAGCAGTGCATCCAACGCCGCTTGGTTAACTGGCGGATGGATTTGGTTAGGTTTAATGGTGTCCGCACAACGCTGGGCAACCGCGCGACCGAATACGATTAAATCCAGCAGTGAGTTTGAACCCAAGCGATTCGCACCGTGCACAGAGACACAAGCGGCTTCACCAATCGCATACAAACCTGGCACTACGGAATCGGGATTGCCATCTTTCAGAGTCACGACTTCGCCATGGTAGTTGGTAGGAATACCACCCATGTTGTAGTGCACGGTCGGAATCACAGGAATTGGCTGTTTCGCCACATCCACACCAGCGAAAATTTTCGCGGTTTCTGCAATACCCGGTAAGCGTTCGTTGATCACTTCACCGCCTAAGTGTTGCAGATTCAGGTGAATGTGATCGTTATCACCACCTACACCCCGACCTTCGCGAATCTCGATCGTCATGGAGCGGCTCACCACGTCGCGAGAGGCCAAATCTTTGGCATTCGGCGCGTAGCGCTCCATGAAACGTTCGCCTTTGGAGTTGGTGAGATAACCACCTTCACCGCGCACGCCTTCTGTGATCAAGCAGCCCGCACCGTAAATACCGGTGGGGTGGAACTGTACAAATTCCATATCTTGCAGTGGCAAACCAGCACGCAGCACCATCGCATTGCCGTCACCGGTACAGGTATGCGCTGAAGTGCAAGAGAAATAAGCACGACCGTAACCACCGGTGGCCAAGATAACACCGTGGGCTTTAAACAAATGCAGCTTGCCGTCGGCAAGATCCCAGGCTAGAACGCCACGGCAAGTGCCGTCTTCGTCCATCAATAAGTCAGTGGCGAAGTATTCGATGAAGAAGCTGGCGTCGTATTTCAACGATTGTTGATACAGAGTGTGCAAAATAGCGTGACCGGTACGATCGGCCGCAGCACAAGTTCGTTGAGCGGTGCCTTCACCAAAGTGGGTGGTCATACCACCGAAGGGGCGTTGGTAAATTTTACCTTCGTCGGTGCGTGAGAAAGGAACACCAAAATGCTCCAGTTCGATGATCGACGGAATCGCCTCACGACACATGTATTCGATGGCGTCTTGGTCGCCCAGCCAGTCCGAACCTTTAACGGTGTCGTACATATGCCAGCGCCAATTGTCTTCACCCATATTACCCAGAGCGGCGCTCATACCACCCTGAGCGGCTACGGTATGACTGCGAGTCGGGAATACTTTAGTGATGCAAGCGGTGCGCAAACCGGCGGCGGCTAAGCCCATAGTTGCACGTAAGCCAGCGCCACCAGCACCTACCACAACGACATCGTATTCGTGAACGATGGGTTCGTAGCTTTGAGTCATGAGTTATCGTCCTGCCGCAATCATTACAATGAACAAAGAAGCCGCTGCAGCACCTGCAAAGGCAATAAAACGGGTGAGAATTTGAAGCAGCACTTCCTGCCAGCGGGTGCTGACGTAGTCTTCAAGAATGACCTGCACACCTAAACGGGCGTGAATCGCCATGACCCAAGTCAGTAATACCGACAAGGTGGCATTTAAGGGCTCTGCGAGCCATTGCTTGGCACCCATGTAATCCATTTGGGACAGGCTAACAACTGCGCAAACCAGCCACAAAAGCAGTGGAACTAAAGCCATTGCCGTTAAACGCTGCTGCCACCAGTGGTGAACACCGTCATGGGCGGAACCATGGTTGCGAGCAATCGCGAGCGGTGTACGTAAGCTCATAATGCAGCACCCCACAAAATAACCGTAGCTAGAACAGAAATCACAATCACTGTCCAGCCAGAGCTATAAGCACCTTTCAGGTTCAGTAACCAGCCAGCGTCCCACAGCAAATGGCGAATGCCGTTGGATAAGTGATAAAACAGTGCCCAGGTAATGGCAATCAAAATGAGCTTGCCAACGATGCTGCCGGTAAAGGCGGCAAACTGAGCGTAAGCATCTGGCCCGCTAACTAAGGCGGCAAGCCACCAGACCCACAACAGGGCCATTAGCAACAAAATAGAGCCAGAAATACGGTGGGTAATCGACATCACAGAGGTTAACTGTGGGCGATAAACTTGAATATGCGGTGATATTGGACGTGATTTCATCTTCTGCCCGAGTTCATTCGTGAACAAGATGGCCACAAGACCTTGCTTCATTCCCAGTTATGAAAACCATAAGACCTTGCGGAGAAAACGAATTTAGAAATCGATACAGCGACCGTTTTTCTCCCAATCGCCATAGCGAGTGGGTTCCAACCCTCCCCGGCCACCGATTTCCTCGCTGGTGCTGGTGGGGCTTTGAGAGATGGAGTCCGTAGAAGTCACGGCAGGCTCAGCAGGATGTGTGGGCTGCTGAGTGTCAGACTGTTCGATAATTTCTTTATTCATATCTCTACTATTGTACGCTACCTGAAACCATATGTCTGGTATCCAGAATGCCTGAATGCGACCGGAGGTCGTTGAATATCGATAGTTTAATGGGCCTTGATGGCCACAATGTGAACATCGGCATAAAACCAGAACAACACACCCACAACGACACCCTAGGCAATTGTTGTAAAGTTGCCGACCCTTTCCATCAAAACATGCAATAAGCCCACAAGAACGAAGAAAATATTGACCATGAAATCATGCTTTATAATGATTTCTTATGACTCCACATTGAAAGCGGAGTGCAGCTACATATAACTTAATGGCAAACGATTATCATTTACGATTCAAGATAATATATTTTTTGCCAAACCCAAAAACACCCTAAAACTCAAGCATTAACAGCCAACGAGAAATATTCAGGCTCTTTGCTTCTTTTTAAAAGTTCGCAGCCGCTTTACACCTTTTAGCGATAACAACTACAAACGCCGAAATATCGATGGGAATTTATCCCGCAAGCTGCGTTCGAAAAGGTAAACCAGTATTGATTAAAATGAGCAACACAAACATTCACACGGATTTCACGCAGCCAGATGTGGTTTTGCCACATCTCGCCTTTTTGCGGGCTCAAGGGAAAGATGCCGCTGATTTTCTCCAGCGCCAACTCACCTGCGATGTACGCCAGATACAAAACGGCACCGCACAACTTGCCGCCTGGTGTAACCCAAAAGGACGAGTAATAGCAGACCTTCTGGTGTGCTGCGCTGGAAACGACTTGTTTGACAACGAAGAAAACGAGAATGACTTTTATTTAGTGATGCATAAAAGTCAGCTTGAAAGCGTTGCCAAGCGGATGAAAATGTTTGTGCTTAGAGATCGGGTCACGTTAACGCCCATGGACGCATCCGCAATTGTTGGTTGCGCACTACCAGCAGAAGCCTCCAGTGAAGCGTACTCGCTGCCCTGGGACGAAACACGTGGGATCCGCATCGTCGCGACAACGGAGGTTGCATCAGCACCGACTACAACAGCTATCGATGCAAGCAATGACGATTCCAGCATTTTATCTGCCTGGTTACAGGCCGATATCGCAGCAGGAATTTGCTGGCTGCCCCAATCATTAGGTAATGAATTTTTACCGCAAATGATGGGCTTAGAAGAACGCCATGCCATTAGCTTTGAGAAAGGCTGTTATCCGGGCCAGGAAGTAGTTGCCCGTACTCATTACTTAGGGCGTGTTAAACGGCACTTACAAATATGCCGATATAACAACGCCCAAGCGATACCCGAAGTCGGTGCGCTTATATACAACCAAAAAGGCGATGACATTGGTGTGTTAGTCGCCATTTCAGGCACCAACCTTGAAGGGGTTGGGCTGGCCATTATGCGTGAACACGACGCCAATGCGCCCGCCCAAACATCGATCGGTGCTGAGACCGTTTCTCTGATCTTTGGGGAGAAAGCGACATGATGAAACGAATCCTCCAAGCGACTTTGTTCATAATCGTTAGTGGTATGAACACAGCTTTTGGGCAAGAAGCGCAAGACCAAGCGCTGAAGCTCCTCATTCATCCTGTGTATACACCTGATGTTTCCACTGCGGTGCATAAACCGCTGGCCAACTACATTGCGACGAAAATCGGCCGCAAGATTGAGCTGGTAACCCCTCGGGACTTTCACAAGTATTGGTTAGACACCCGTGCTGGCGAGTACTACGATCTCATCTTAGAAGACAGTCACATTGCCGATTATCGTCGTCAAGCAGGCACGCATACGCCATTAGTACGCGCTAAAGACGATATTCGCTACATGTTATTGAGCTCTGATCCATTAGTGCGCGAACCTGCACACTTGATCGGCCTGCGTATTAGCACCTTGTCGTCACCCAGTTTAGGCCATCAAATGTTGGCGCGCTGGTTTAGTAATCCGATGGCGCAGCCACAAATATTGTCGAACTCCAAATCGTGGCTCGATAGTGTGGAGGCGGTATTCGCTACAGACTCTGACGCCGCTGTAGTTCCAAGCTGGATCGGCAAACGCTACCCAAACCTCACGCCTGTCTTAGAAAGCGACCCACTACCCGGCCTAACGCTGAGTGTTGGTAACAGCGTCGATGCAGAACTGCGCCGCAAGCTGCAATCGGCAATGACCGCACTGGACGAAAACAGTGAAGACTATGACGTACTAAACGAATTAAACGTCACAGGCTTTGTAACGGTGAGTCCAGGCGATTACGAAGGTTTAGCTGATTTATTGAAAAGCTTATATAGCTTAAAGACTTTATAAGCGAATACAGCGGTATTTGAATTAAACGTATAAGAGCGCTCGATGTTTTCGATCAGACCGATAAGATAAACATCAAAAAAAGACACACCAAAAGCATAGACGAAGACCGTGAACGGAATCACGGCCATCGTCGCAGTATTTCAACCGCATTTTAATCTTTGGTATACGCTTTAATCCCAAGCGGTAATGTAAGTCACCCAGCCCGGGTCAGCATCACCTTCAGTGGCAGGCGAATACACGCCATCGCCCTCGCCCGTATCTTCGTCGGTTCCTTCCCAATACACCGTCACATTCTTAAAGCCAGCCTCTTTCAGCAGCTCTTGTAGTTCGGGCAAGCTCCACAAGCGCCATTCATAGCTGAAGGCTTTTTTCATCTTCGAGCCATCGGGAAACTTAAAGTGGATATTGCACACCATATGATGATTGATGGGATTAAACTTCGCCTGATCCCACATATAGGTGAAGCTTTGCCCATCTTCGGTTTCACACTCGCGCTCTTCTTCAATTTCCATATGCGCTTCGTGGCCACCATACGCATCTAAGAATAAAACGCCATCTTTATCGAGTGCTTTACGCGCCGCTTTAAAGTAATCGCGCAGGGTCTCGCGTGTACGGAACAAGTAATAGCTGAAGTTCATCGCCAAGACCGCTTGCACGGGCTCGGTTTTGCTGTTGAGTACATCACCTTCAATCAAGGTTAAACGGCTCTGCTGCTCTTTACTCAACGCTGCCACATTGTGTTCACGCCCCCAGTTGAGGACTTCGGTATCGATATCGACACCCACAGCTTTATGGCTTTTTTTACGACAAATAAAATCGCAAGCGGTATTGGCAGTTCCGCAAAAATCTTCGCGGATACTCTTTAATGCTTTGCCGCGAATCTCACGATAGGTTTCTTCCACAAAGTCCAGCTCTGCCTCGGTGTCTTGTACAGAAATCTG
Source organism: Lysobacterales bacterium (assembly GCA_022360675.1). Classification (GTDB taxonomy): domain Bacteria; phylum Pseudomonadota; class Gammaproteobacteria; order Xanthomonadales; family Wenzhouxiangellaceae; genus JAKSCJ01. The sequence goes on along the minus strand of JAKSCJ010000474.1, from coordinate 13,312 downwards.
GTACAGAATATGGCGATCCATTTGCTTCGCCAATTTAGTGGACGATGAACGGCGACGTGCCATAGCGATTCTCCAACAAAAATAAAGCCACTGCTCCTAAATTAAGAAACAATGGCTGTCGTCATCGAGTGTGTGGTGGCTCATTAAGCCTGGTTTAACGTAGGCCAAGCCGCTTTGAGATATAGAATCATCGACCATAACGTCAGTATGGCCGCTCCCACTAACAGGGCTTTGCCAATCAACATAATTGGTAAACCCCAAAGTGGTTGGGAAAACAATAAAAAACCAATAGCCAGCATTTGCAGGGTAGTTTTAAACTTACCCAGCATGGAAACTTTTACCGTTGCTCTCGCCCCGACCGAAGACATCCACTCGCGCAAAGCAGAAACGGTGATCTCTCTACCGATAATCACGGCCGATGCAATGGCCATCAACATGCTAGGCTCTTGCTGCACTAACAGCACTAATACAATCCCTACCATTAGTTTGTCGGCCACGGGATCTAAAAACGCACCAAAACGGGATTCCCAGTTATACCGACGCGCTAACCAGCCATCGAGCCAATCGGTAACACTGGCCAAAATAAACAAGGCCAAAGCGATAAAATTCGCCCCTTTGATCGGCAAATAAAAGACCAACACCAAGACCGGAATAATGGCGATACGAAGCAGAGTTAGCCATGTGGGCAGTGTAATTTTCATTCGTTACTGAAGCCTTAGCCTAATCTGCAAACACTGGGCAGGGTAAAGAGATAAGACACACCTTTGAATCGTCTCATCGGGTGAATCTGAAATTTCATTATAGAGCCATTGGCATAACTGTATAGCGTTATTGCTGAACATGCCTGTTTATTCAGTGCCAGGCTCACGGACCCAACGAACGCCGTCGAGTTGGAATACGTAATCGTGCCCCATTAGCATCGATGGTGTAAAGAAACCACCGGCCTGTTGCTCAGCAGGTTGATCGAGCAGTTTGGACACAATTCCTAAACTAGCAGTAACGGTCAGCTCATAGCCATTGGGTGTTTCCAGTTCTGCGCTCAGAGTTTTCCCCGCTGCATTGCTGACTTGCCCCCATACACGGCTATTGGTCGATTCCCGCTTCTCAGTATCCGGGCCACGTACGTTGCGATTAATACGGCTTTTCAACCAACGTTGAACTAAGGCGATGCCAAACAAAGGCTGCATCCAACGAATTTTGCGCAAACGTTTTGATGTTGCCGGAGGAACCGATAAAAACACTTTAATATTCGGTATCTTAGTTGAAATAAATGCCGTGTACACATCGCCCCAGGGAATGGTCATGCCGTGACGTCCACCTTGCGCAAAAGGAATGGTTCGTGTGGCATACGCTAATGGCACACGAGTCATCTCGCCATTGGCGCGAATTCGGCCACCTTTAGCAAGGCCTTCCACACTGGTTTTGGCCGTACCCGGGCTAGCACCGCCGCCCGCCTCAAAAGCAAGCTCTAGGTGATTAGCATCTGGCAATGCGCGCGCTAAATTTGCAGCCATACAGTCGGTGGGCACCACATCAAAACCGGCTCCTGGGCACACCACAATTCCGGCCGCTTTGGCCGCTTCATCTTGTTGGTGACAGGCGGCGAACACATCGATTTCGCCTGTAATATCCAAATAGTGCGCTTGTTTGCTTAAGCAGGCTTCTACCATAGGGCGTGATGTGGCAGAAAACGGGCCAGCGCAGTGCAACACTAGATCGATCTCCGCCAGACCCTCACGAACCACGGCAGGATCTTTTAAATCGAAAACACGAAAAGGCAGTGACAGTTCTGTGGCCAGCTTTTTCAAGGCATCGCGATTGCGGCCTGCCAGTACCGGTTGCAAACCTCGCTTCACGGCTTCGCGCGCGGTTAAAGCACCGGTATAACCATTGGCGCCATAAATCATCCATTGCTTATTCATATTCTTCCTCAAATTCCATCACACAAGGGTGTTTTGTGCATGGAATACAGCCAGTCGATCCAGTGTCTTACTGATATTAATGATGCTGATGTTGTTGATTTCCAATAGCTCGCTATTTTTGCGCTCCACCTTTTCCGCGCGCACCACGTAGCAGCACCTTGAAGTAAAACTCTGGAAACCAGCGCTTTAGACGCCACATCCAGCGGGTTTCTTTATGGGTTAGCACCAAGAACTGGCGGCGCTCCACAGCCGTGAAAATTTGCTGGGCCACATCCTGCGCCGAAACATTAGCCTTATCCATCCAACTTTGCACACGACCTTTGAGCTTCGCTTCTGGGGATCGAAAAGTATCGAGCAAATTGGTTTTTACAAAAGCGGGGCAAACCACACTCACACCAACATTGTCGTCGTGCAATTCAGCACGCAGAATTTCCGATAAGGCCACCACCCCGGCTTTGGCCGTGCCATAGGCAGCAATGTGAGGCGCACCGGCCAATCCTGCGAAAGAGGCAATATTCACGATATGGCCTTGTTTCTGCTCGCGCAGGAGGCCCACAAAGGTATGACAACCTTTCATGACACCCATCAGGTCGATATCCATAATCCATTGCCAATCGTCCAGCGGGGTTTCTTCTAAACGCCCACCGGCGGCAACGCCTGCATTATTAATGAGAACACCTAAGCGCCCCCAGGCTTCGAGCACACGGGTTCGTACTGCCTGCCATTGGGTTTCATCCCGAACATCGTGTTGCATGGCAAAGTGGCCGCCGCTATGGCCGCCCACCAGCTCGAATGTTTCCTGGGCTCGTTGCTCATCAACATCGGTTATGCCTACGCACCAACCGGCTTGTGCGTACCGATGCGCTAATTCACGTCCAAAGCCGCTGCCCGCACCTGTAATAACTACAGTCTTGATGGGCTCGCTTGAGTTGTTGTGCTGGCTTGACGCTTGTGTCATTTCGATTCCCCTAGTGTTTTGCCCAGACCAACCGTGCTGCTCCGTTGTTGAGATCACATCCGCATGATTAAGCGCTGCTGTAACACGACAACAGCTCAATCAGGCAAAAATCATCAACAAGACGGTGGCGTATCACAGGCTGTGAGAGGTGATTCTCGCCCGCTCAATGCCTTGGTCACTCCTTGTGAAAACCAAGCACACAGCTGCGACTCCTCTAGCTGGAGAGTTTTTTATAGCGGTCGTACAGGATATTGACTCGCCTTACGTATTCACGAGTTTCCTGATACGGCGGGATGCCATTGTATTGGCGCACAGCCCCGGCACCGGCGTTATAAGCCGCCGCCGCCAAGTTGACGCTACCCTCAAAAGTATCCAAAAGCCCCGACAGGTGTTCGATACCCGCCGACAGGTTTTCCAGAGGCTCAAACGGATTCGAAACACCGTATTGGGCTTGAGTTGCAGGCATGAGCTGCATCAAACCCTGGGCACCCTTGCGCGATACCGCTTGCGGATTGAAGTGGGATTCCACATGCACAATGGCTTGAACTAAGGCAGGATCTACCGCGAATTGACCGGCTAGCTGGCGTATTTCATTGGCAAAATCTTGATTGCGCAAACGCACTTGGTGCCAATCGACTTTGCGACCACAAATGCCATAACAGCCCAGATCAACCACTCGGTAGCGGTCACGGCTAGGCTTAATATTGGTGTAGGTGACCACACCGTTTTCGTCTACATACTTGTAGATTTGGCTGGCATACGCCGAGTGACTAAACGTGCTCCAAAACAAGAGCAACACACCGGCATGGCCAAGGTATTTCAGTAATGTTGTCATATTGGTATCGATACTGATTCCGCTGAAGGCACACATCGAAAAAACCACTCGTATGCTATCGATTTATTATTTTTAATAGCTGCTGGTTATAGAGTGATTCAAAATATCGGGGCGGTGCGTGCTACTTTCCTAATCATCCCATAAAGTGGCCCGAAGCTGTAGCCAAAGTACGGGAATTTACATCCTTGTAATCGAGACGCTCGCGCACTGTATGGTTGAACCGCTCAGTGCGCCGTAAGCTCTGAAACATCAGTCCATACCCATTGAGAATGGGATTAGGTGATAAAACCTAGGCTACAAAATAGGGTCGGTAACGGTCATGCCGCCATCAACCACGAGTGTTTGACCACTCATGTAAGACGCCGCTTGGCTCGCCAAAAAGGCCACAACGCCCGCAATATCTTCAGGTTCGGCCACACGTCCTACCGGTGTACCGCGCTCGATCTGCTGAACCAGTTTGGGATTATCGAGCAGCGCTTTGGCGAAATCGGTTTTTACTAGACCTGGCGCAATGCCATTCACGCGAATATTCTGTCGCCCTAATTCAGCAGACAGGTTACGAATTAACTGCATTTCAGCTGCTTTTGACATCGCATAAGCGCCCAGCATTTGGGTGCCAAACAAGCCGCTGATACTTGAAATCATGACAATGGAGCCCTGCTGCTGCGCTAAATGCGGGGCGGCCTTATGGGCCAGCTGTAAGTTGCTCCACACATTATTGTTCATGATGAGCTGATAAGCCTCATGACTCAACTGGCTCGAAGGGCCGTACACAGGATTACTGGCGGCGTTACACACCAAGGTATCGAGGCGCCCGTAGTGCGCTACGGTTTTCTCAATGAGTTCGCTGAGCTGCTCTTCATGACCAATATGGCACGGAATAGCGATGGCAGTGCCACCGGCGGCGTTAATGTCATCAACGACAGGCTGGCAAGATTCCTGGCTACGGCTAGAAACCACCACATGAGCGCCCTGCTTGGCCAGACATTCGGCGGTTGCTCGCCCAATACCACGGCTAGATCCGGTGATGATGGCCACTTTTCCCGATAAATCGAACATTGTTTATTCCTTATTTATTGCCAAGCCACACGCACCGGTGACCACTATGGGTGGCTAGCATAGCAATAATCCTGTTTCCAGCAAGATACTATCCTTATCGTGTTTAGCAACGGCAAAGCCATTGTAAATCAGCGGCATTTATTAACTCTCCAGCAATCATAAACAAGCCTTAGCAGCATATTAGCGTTGCTTATTCACGATCACGAAGATTGATAACAGCAGGTATGAGCTGGCACGATCCGTCTATTGGGTAATTGCGCATTTGAGCATTTGCATATACAGTTGCATATTAGCTTTTTCCCAATATACAGAATGCCGTACACAGAGCGTTCAACGCCTTAAAGTTAAGTCGTTGGAACTACTAGGGACAGGCTTCTTAATCAAAGCAGGGCAGTAGATCGCTGCTGGGAAGAATATCCGGCGCACAACGGGCTTTAAGACATTTAAAAATAAAGCGCAACAGCCGCACAATCATGATGTCTTAAACGCCCAGAAAAGACACTTTTGTCTACCAGCCGCGATAACAAATTGAAAGGGTATTGCGTAAACCATGTACCGACGGTCGGTTCGGTTATTTAGGTGGTCTATCCAGATCATGGCTTGATCATCGCGCAGGCTTTCCAAGCGTACCTTTTCTAAAAAAAACAAGCGCTTGTGGTCAAGCGATTACGTTGGGTGCAATTTCAGTAGAGTTTTCAAACTGAAACAAGCAAGTTAAGGCATTTTGCGCTGTAGTCCGTTAGTATCCTTAAGGTAAGTGCAGTAGAACAGTTACAGACTGATTTCAAAGCACTTATTCAGCATGGATGCTGTTGTTTAATGACACGATTACACGAGTATGTAGCGATGCCAAACGCCATACGCACTTGACTGCCGTTGAAAACCGGCAAGATAAATTCAGATTCAATACAGCACGTAACAAAGCATTAAGCCAAAGGAGACCTTCATTGGAGAGCCTGATTATTAGCTTAATCGTTGGCGCTATTGCCGGCTGGTTAGCGGGCATCATCATGAAAGGCCGTAATCAAGGTTTACTGTTTAATGTAGTGATCGGTGTTATCGGTGCTTATATTGGTGCATGGCTCTTCAGGTTTATAGGTATCGCAATCACAGGCGGCGTTCTAGGCTCAATAATTACCGCCACCATCGGTGCCATCATATTACTAGCGCTGGTTCGGGTGATTAAACGTTAATCATCGCGAGCTCGCAGCGCCAGCAAAGCACCACAGCTGCTTACCTTAGAGTAAGCACTTGATAGTGCAAACGGTAGAGCCAAGGCCGTCACCGGCAAAAGGAAAGTGACGATGACCGAAACGCGAACGAGATCCAGAATATTGGCTCCTGACGTAACAGTTGCCGTATCTCACAAGCCCTATTGTTTATTTTTGCCGCTGACATTTTTTTTGGGCGATCAATACTCGAGCTTTACGATCGACCACAAATGGCCATTAGTTCGGCACTTTATGGCCAAAATGAATTGCTTCAAAAGCATGCTGTTACTCTTAAATAAGGGTAAAATAGTAGGATTTGGTAACCGCATGACGCGGGCACCACAGGCCAGCCTGAAAAAGGGCTTAACAAAAGGAAGGCGAGGCAACGGGAAAAGCCAGTTAATGCCGTAAAGATGGACAGCAATGATCGGCATTACGCCTCGATTCCTGGTAGTGACCCATCAACCGGTCACTCAACTTAAATTCGAAGAAGGCTTAGGCCCCATTATAAAGACTCATGAATAACGGTTACCCCCCCAACTCACATCAAAATGTGCCGCATAACCATCATGCGCAACCACTGCCGCCACCGTTACTGGCTGCAGCGGAATCGTGCGCGATGCGTGGCGGCATTTTGGCCTTAAGTGGTCCACCTGGCTCAGGCAAAACTCATCTGGCATTCAATCTGGCCCAAGCATTGCGTCGCCCTGATCGCCGTATCGAGGTTCTGAGTCTCGACGATTTTTATATTCCAGAACACGGCCGCTGCCGCGATCCTATGGCAAACCACGAGTTATTCCGTACCCGTGGTGTGCCCGGCACGCATCAGTTAGAACGTTTAATCTCGTGCATGGATTCCATGCGTATGGGTGAACGCACCATGGTGCCGCGCTTCGATAAACTTCGCGATCGCCCGCTACCTGCACGCCAGTGGCGTCCCGGCCGACCTGTTCAATTATTTATTCTTGACGGTTGGTGCTTAGGCGCTCAACCCTACGAGGAAGATGACCTCCAGCAGGCGGTGAACGATCTCGAAGCCAAGCAAGACCCCGATTTAGCCTGGCGCCGGCAAGTCAACGCCAAGCTGCTGTATTACTCTCGCCGTTTATGGCCTCAGTTCACTGATTTATGGTATTTCCGTGCTCCCGATTGGGAAACGGTAGTGGACTGGCGCTACGAACAAGAGCAAGAAATGCCGGGTGAAGGACACCGTAAGTCCAAAGAAGATATCGGGCTTTTCTTACAACATTTCGAGCGCATCGCTAACAGCATGCACCGCAGCCCGCCGCCGGGCTCGCTGGTGATCGACTTAAACGATGCACACGATATTGTCGATATTCATCGCAACGACGGTGGCCAGCCCGCATAAGCTGGCCATCAACCAACGCTCTAAAAGCATTAAAATAAGGCACATTGCGACATGCATAAGGCGCGCCCCGATGGCGTGCCTGGGTTTCTTTTCTACGACTACGAAACCTTTGGCACCCAACCCGCCCGCGACCGAATTGCTCAATTTGGCGCCATTCTCACCGACGAAAACCTAAACCCCATCGCCGAGCCCGAAATTTTCTATTGCCAACCGGCCATGGACATGCTCCCACATCCAGAGGCTTGTCTACTAACCGGCATTACGCCGCAAAAAGCACAATTCGAAGGCTATAGCGAGTGGGAATTTGCGCACCGCATTAACGAACTAATGAGCCGCGCCGAGACCTGTACTCTGGGCTATAACAGCTTCCGCTTTGACGATGAATTCACGCGTTACCTGTTTTATCGCAACGCGATAGACCCTTACGCTCGCGAGTACAAAAACGGGAATAGTCGCTACGATCTGATCGACTTGGTTCGATTGTGCTATGCACTAAGGCCCGATGGCATTGCTTGGCCTCAACACGAAGATGGCCGCCCCAGCTTTAAGCTGGAAGACCTAACCCAGGCCAACGGTATCGAGCACAGCGGCGCTCACGATGCTTTGGCCGACGTTTATGCCACCATAGAAGTGGCAAAGCTGATCAAACAGCACCAACCCAAACTCTGGCAGTGGGCGCTGGGCTTGCGTGACCGTTATCAGGTCGACGAATTACTCGACCAAGGCAAGCCGCTCATTCATAGTAGCTCGCGCTTTCCTTCTGCCCACGGTGGTACCAGTTTGGTGCTGCCCATCGGTGCACACCCCAAAATACGTAACCAGCATGTGGTCTTTAATTTACGCCACAGTCCTGAGCTATTTTTAACGTTGCCACTGGGCGAACTCAAAGACTATTTATATACCCCCAGCAGCGATTTACCCGAAGGCAGCGAACGTTTACCCATCAAAACCATCAAAACCAACCGCGCACCCGTGCTCGCCCCCATGGCCACCTTAAAAGGGGTGGATCATGCGCGGATTGATCTGGATCTAGACCGCTGCCTTCAATATGCCGAACAATTAAAGACATGCCAGGATTTGAAGGCACGCATCCACGCCTTATTTGAACAAGCACCCTGGCCCGCCAGCGACGACCCTGATGCAGCCCTATACGAAGGCTTTATTGACTACGGCGATCGCCGCTTGCTGGGTGAATTTCAACTCAGCCCCAGAGAACAATGGTCTGAGTTGGAAAACAAACTCGGTGATGCTCGTTTGCCAGAAGTGATGTTTCGCACGCGGGCGCGCAGTTTTCCAGAAAGCCTCAACCAGGAAGAGCACCAACGTTGGGAACAGTATCGCTACGAACGCCTATACCTTACGCGTGGCGGAGCCAGCATACAGCTCAGCGACTATCAAACCAGGATCGATGAATTACGCCAGCAAGGTGCAGATACTCAGATTCTCGACGAGCTCAGCGCCTGGCCATCAACCTTAAGAGTTCAAGCTCTGGAGCAGCAGTATGGATCGGGTGAAGCTAAATGATGACAACAGCACGGCAATCCATCATGCCTTACAAGCTGCGGTAAATGCTGCCATCGACGCCATGGGGCCCCGCATCGTATTGGGTGCCCCGTTAGGTATTGGCAAACCTAACGTTTTACTCAATGCTTTTTACCATCACGCGCTGACCCACCCTGAGTTACAGCTCGACATTTTCACCGCGCTATCGCTCGCCTTACCCAAAGCTAACAACGATCTAAAAGGGCGATTCGTGCGCCGGTTTGTTAAACGGCACTTTGGCGAGAATTATCCTGAACTGGCCTATCTACCCGCCCAACGACAGGGCACATTACCCAGCAATATTCGCGTTACCGAGTTCTATCTACAGCCCGGCAGCATGCTAGGCAAACGCTTAGGCCAGCAGCATTACATCAGCAGTAATTACACCCATGTTGCACGCGATATGCAGAGTCGAGGGGTTAATGTTATTTGCCAAATGGTGGCCATTAAACAAACGGCGACCGGACCACGTTATAGCTTCTCAAGCAACCCAGATGTCACCCTCGATTTAGTCGATCGTTTAAAACAGCACCAGCAGCCCTATTTTTTGATCGCAGTGGTCAATAAAGAGCTGCCCTTCATGGCCGATGAAGCTGAAGTTGGGCCCGATTATTTCGATTATATCGTCGACGAACCCGAGCTCGATCACCAACCCTATGCCATTCCACGTGCCCAAGTCAGCGATGCTGACTATGCCATTGGCTTATACGCCAGCACTTTGATTCGCGATGGCGGCACCTTACAAATTGGTATTGGCTCACTGGGCGATGCTTTGTGCCATGGTTTGATTCTCCGGCAACAAAAAAACCCGCATTATCGACAACTGATTAACGGGTTGCCACAAGCACAACCAGCACGGCAGATCAGCCGCGAATGGGGTGGCTTAGCGCCTTTCGAACGTGGGCTGTATGCCGCCAGCGAAATGTTTCTCGATGGTTTCATCCATCTACAACAAGCCGACATTTTAAAACGCCAAGTGTATGACGATGTTCCTTTGCAGAGCTTGTTAAATGCGGGCCTTATCGAACCCAAGGTGAAAGCAGCCGATTTATACCACCTCAATCGCGCTGGTTGTATCCAATCACCGCTCAGCAGCCGCGACTTTCGTTGGTTAAAGTACTGGGGCATCTTGCATGAAGATTGCCAATGGCACGATGGCAAGCTCACCGCTCCCGACGGTAGCAGCGCATCTTTAAGCCCCATCAAAGCACGGCATGAAGAAGCCTTGTGGCAGCCCTTCTTAGGCGCTGAACTCAAACACGGCCGCTTGCTACACGCTGCCTTTTTCCTGGGCTCTCGTTGGTTTTACCAGCATTTAAAGGCCATGCCCGAAACACAAAGAGAGCAGTTCTCTATGTGCCGTGTTTCGCGTATTAATCAGTTATATGAAGGCGAAGCAATCGATCGCGTGCAACGGCTAGATGCTCGCTTCTTAAACACTTGCATGAAGATGACCTTGCTAGGCGCTGCGGTTTCCGACGGCCTAAGCGATGGCCAAGTGGTAAGTGGTGTGGGTGGCCAGTACAACTTTGTTGCCATGGCCCAAGCGCTAGATAAAGGCCGCTCTATTCTTATGCTCCGAGCTACTCGTATGGGCAAGCAAGGCTTAGAGAGCAATATCGTTTGGCAATATCCCCATGTGACGATTCCCCGCCACCTGCGCGATATTGTGATTACCGAATATGGCATTGCTGATTTACGCGGAAAAACTGACGAAGAAGTGATCCAAGCATTAATTCAAGTGAGTGATGTGCAATTCCAGGATGACCTCATACGACAAGCGCAAAAAGCGGGCAAGCTTGGTCTCCATTGGCAACGCCCAGAATGGTGCCGGCGAAATACTGCTGCGCAGCTTCGCGCCAGCTTGGATCGTTTTCGCCAAGATTTACCCCCCTGGCCTTTCGGACACGACTTTACCCAAGACGAATTTGTCACGCTGCAAGCGTTGCAGTGGTTAGGTCGGCATCGAAGCAAACCCAGCGCCCTGTGGCGTGCATGGCGGGCTGGCAAGAGCACTACCAGTACAGACAGCACGACGCCAACAGCGGAAAGCCAGAACGTTCAGACGGCTATAACGAGCACGCTGCAACTGGGTACATCGTGGCAGGATCGGCTATGGCGGCGTTTGCTACTCGGTGCAGCAAGTTTAAGCCAACAAATGAATAAAAGTTAACCAGTTTGTCGCATCGCCTGAGATCTTGGGGTTTAACAAATTTTTTGATAATGAACCTTCGATGACTACCACGCACTCATTCACCATGGGTGAGTGTTAATAAAATCCATGCAAATACATTATCGAGCGCTGGTGCACTGGGCGGGTTTACGCAAACAGAATGGTGTTCTTTGGTGACAAACTGAAGCGGCAGTTCACCATAAAAGTATAGAAAAATTCACCCAAACGGCTTTTGAGATATTCCGGTGAGGATACAGCTATACATTAACAGCAATACGGCAGGAATCTTGAAGCTTACTGCTGCAATATTTTTATCAAAAAAAACTAATCTTTTGAGACAAAATCAGTACATTAGATTTACATCAGGTTCTTGACAGACTAATTGCTTTGCAGTTATGCACACCACTCTGTTCCCTATTTAAATTGAATGTTACATTTTTATTTTTGTGTAAATATTTAGTTTTTGAATATAAGCCATTGATTTAAATGAATTTTATAATTGGTTAAAAATTAACCAATCCGGTAAAAGCAAAGCGAATACTAGCCGCGAGAGTTTTTATACACACAGTTATCCACAGATTGTGTGGATAAGACTTAACTGTTGCACCGCCCCACTCTTTGAGGGGCAATCTTTTTCAGAAAAAGTATTGTTTTTTTCTGAAACTACACCCATGTACGGATGATTTTTATTTCGCTGGCGGCGTTTTTGCGGCATAACGAACTGCATAAAAGAGCCATCTTCCAGTGCCAACATGAGCAATTCAGGCATTCCTGAAGGACCTGGGCGAGTCATCACTCCAGTAATCGTTTTTCCCACCAGGGCATCACGAATCTCATTCATACCAACGCTCCTTACGTTCTCTTCAGTCTTATCAAAACACGCGGCGTTCTCAAAGCCTGAGAACCTGAATTAACGAAAGCCTGCGTACTTTGGTTACCAATCAAGATAAAACGCGGCAAAAGCTCAAGCTTAAAGCAGGCACCATTTGCACGGCAGCCAGAACGCAGAAAGGCCCGCCAATGGCGGACCTCCCCTGATCTAACATGACTTAGATGGTACCTAGCTTAGATTTCGTGCCAGCAGCACCTACGCTGCCTCGCCTTTATCACCTTCAAGCAAAGTATTTTGATGCTGAGTGGTAATTTCGACACGACGAGGTTTCATTGCTTCAGGCAATTCACGGGCCAGTTCAATATGCAATAAACCATTTTCCAAACCCGCATTCAGCACTTTCATATGATCAGCAAGCTGGAAGCGACGCTCGAAAGAACGTGTGGCGATGCCACGATACAAATACTGCCGTTGTTGATCGTCTTCCACGTTCTTACGACCAGCAATAGTTAGCTTTTCGTTTTCAACAACGATTTCTAACTCATCTAAGCTAAAGCCAGCTACCGCCATGCTAATGCGATAGCGATCTTCGCCTAAAGATTCGATATTGTAAGGAGGATAACCACCGGTCTCGTTGCGAGCGGCAGTGCTGAGCATATCAGCAACACGATCAAAACCAATGGCAGTGCGGTACAGGGGAGATAAATCGAAGTTCATAACCGTATCCTTTAAAAGCAATTCGGTAGCGACGATCAACTAAACAAACGCTTAAACAAACAAGCGCTGCTCGTTTTCTCAGTCGCATCAAGTTTTAATATGCCCACCGCTTATGCAGCTGGGCGTTTGCAGACCCTATATAGGCGTCTACGTTAAATAACATGGGATCAAGCCATCACTTTACAAGGGCCACAGCATATTTTTTTTAAAGTATGGCTTTTGCAATCTAGTTTAGTGGACTCGTGTTTTAATCGTTTTCTTCATAGCGCACACCAAGCACACACCAATAACGATCGCCTTCGGGTGTCTTTACTTGCACTTCATCATCAATGCGCTTGCCTAACAATGCTCTGGCCATGGGGGAATCCACACTAATCCAACCCACACCCGCCTTGGTTTCATCGGCGCCGACAATACGATAACAATGCTCATCGCCTTGCTCGTCTTCAATAGTTACCCAGGCGGCAAAACGTACGACCGATGTATCGTCGGGAATGGTATCAACCACCTTCACTTGGCTTAAACGTTTATTGAGATACCGAATCCTGCGATCAATACCACCGAGTTGTTTTTTACGGTAGGTATAGTCGGCGTTTTCTGAACGATCGCCCTCTGCCGCGGCGGCGGCCAAGGCCTGCACCACTAATGGCCGTTCCTTGCGCCAGAGTTGATCTAACTCAGCTCGCAATGCGCT
>JAKSCJ010000233.1 GCA_022360675.1 Lysobacterales bacterium | reverse complement strand
GTGTGGTACTTCACCCCCTTCTACGCCATTTTGAAAGCGGTTCCCGATAAATTATTGGGCGTGATCATGATGGGTGTGGCTGTGGTCGCGCTGTTCTTCCTGCCTTGGTTAGATCGCAGCCCGGTTAAGTCCATTCGTTACAAAGGCATGGGCTCGAAAGTATTGATGGTGCTGTTCATCATCAGCTTCATTCGCTTGGGTATTTTGGGCATGGGTGCCGGTACCGAAGGCGAGAAAATCGAGTCTCAAATTTGGACGTTCGTCTACTTCGCCTTCTTCGTATTGTTGCCTGTGGTAACCAAATCTGAGAAGACCAAGACCGAGCCGGAAAGGGTGACAAAATGAAGTTTAAGCGCGTAATGACGGCTTTGGCCGGCCTGGTTCTCAGCGGCAGCAGCCTGGCTGCTGGTGGTGGCGCCGCGCTGGAACACGCCAACGTAAATGTGTTTGACAACGCAGCGGTACAGCGCGGTGCGCGTTTGTACGTCGACTACTGTAGCGGTTGTCATAGTGCTCAGTACATGCGCTACAAGCGTCTGTCTGAGGATTTAGGTTATAGTGAGGAAGAGATCTTAGCGAACTTGGCTAAGCCCGGCAGCAAGATTGGCGATCCCATGACCTCGGCCCTGAGTAAGGCAGATGGTGCTAAGCTGTTTGGCGTACCGCCGCCGGATCTGACCTTGATTGCCCGTGTACGTGGTAATGATTGGTTGTACAGCTATCTGAAATCCTTCTACCGCGACGAAAGCCGCAGTATGGGTTGGAACAACACCGTATTCCCCAATGCATCCATGCCGAATGTATTATGGGAATTACAAGGTATTCAGAAGTTGGTCACCAAAACCGAGACCGGCCACGACGGTGAAGCTCATGAAGTCCCAGCAGGCTTCGAGGTGATCCAGGCGGGTAGCATGAGCGGCGAAGAATTCGACAACTCAGTGCGTGACTTGGTTACCTTCTTGCAGTATCTGGGAGAGCCGGGCCAAATCCAGCGTCGTGAACTGGGCGTTTGGGTCATCCTGTTCTTAGTACTGTTCACTTTCCTGGCGTATCTCATGAAGTTGGAATACTGGAAAGACGTCAAAAAATAATACAGGCAGGCATATATGATGGAGCTTTACACGTCCGCGGACTGTCTCGATTGTCACCGCGTCCGCTTTTTACTGGCGGAGAAGGGGATCAACTTTCGTACCATCGATGTGGACGAAACCCCCGAAGCGGCGGCCGATTTAGCGGAGTTAAATCCATACGCCTCGACACCGACATTGGTAGATCGCGACATTGTGTTGTATGGCACATGGGTAGTGGCCGACTATGTGGATGAACGCTATCCACATCCGCCATTAATGCCGATCGATCCGGTGTCTCGTGGTCGCTTGCGTTTGGCCATGTACCGCATACACCGCGACTGGTTTAAAGCTGCTGAACAAATCCTGACCTTAAGTGGAAAAGAGCTGGAGCGGGCACGCCGCTCCTTGCGCGAAAGCATCACGGCAGCCGATGAGCTGTTTGGGATCTCCACTTACCTGTTACATGACGAGCTGAGCCTGGTGGACTGTGCTTTAGCACCGTTTTTCTGGCGCTTGCCGGTGTACGGCATCAATTTGAGCCGTAATGCCGGCAATATTCAGCAATATATGGATCGGGTGTTTTCCCGAGATTCATTCCGACGCAGCTTAACTCCGGCTGAGCGTGCGTTGCGCGAGGCTTAGTGTGAGTGAAGAAGAGTCAATGACATCCAACCGCCCGTACCTGGTACGGGCGTTGTATGATTGGATTGTCGACAACGAATTAACCCCCCACATTCTTGTGGATGCCGAGTTCCCCCATGTGCGTGTACCGCTCCATACCGTTCGTCAAGGTAAGGTCGTGCTGAACGTGGGTCCTAATGCGGTGCGCGATTTAATGCTCGATAACGAGCAAATCACCTTCAGCGCCCGTTTCGGCGGTCAACCCTTCATGGTTTTTGTTCCGGTGGCAGCTGTGCAGGCCATTTATGCCCGTGAAAATGGGCAAGGCATGATGTTTGCGCCGGAATCCCCCGACGATACCCATCCCGACGACGATCCCGACCAACGTCCTGAAGATTCAGCCGATGAACAAGCGCCGGACGAAGAAAAGCGTAGTCATTTAC
>JAKSCJ010000198.1 GCA_022360675.1 Lysobacterales bacterium | reverse complement strand
CTCATTCCCAAGCTTTATTCGATACCTTATTGGTCTTCGAAAACTTTCCGCAGCAAAGCGCGACGCATACTTTAGCGTCGGGCTTAAGTGTGCAACGCTTGGCCAGTGTTTCGCAGAATCATTATCCCTTAACGCTGGCTGTGTTTGCTGCTGAATCGTTAAGTATCAAACTCAAGTTCGATCATCAAAAAATATCGCAGCCCGCCGCACAGTGCTATCTCGATTATATCGAACCCGCTTTGCGCAGCCTGATGCGGCACCTTGATGATGAGCTTCAAGACTTAACTTGCTTTGCTGAACGCCTAAGCTTGGATACCGAAGTTTCGCCAGTTGTGAACGCACAAGCGTTTGACTGCGCTTTAATCGATAAAGCCGCAGATGATGCCCTGGCTTTAATTCACTATGAACAGCAGTTAACTTATGGGGCGTTGCGCCAGCGTGTGTATCGGCACGCACATTACCATCAACAATTAGAGTTAAGCGCAGGCGATGAAGTGGCCTTGTTGCTGCCTTGGAGTGTGGACTTTATTGTGGCTTTCTTGGCCTGCCAGTACGCCGCTTGCGTTCCTGTGTTGCTGGATCCACAACATCCCGCCGCCTACTTGGCGCGTTTGTTAGAAGATTCACCCTGTGCGGCTGTGGTGTGTGGGGCCGCGTCATTGGAGGCCTTAAGCCAGTGCGACTTCGATGCGGAATGGGTGGTGATGGAGCGCGATGCCGAAGAGATCGCCGCTCAAAGTGCCGAACCTTTAAAACTCGCTGATTTTATGGATCAAGCGGCTTTGTGGCCGGCGTATAAAATCTTTACCTCGGGCAGCAGTGGCCCGGCCAAGGCGGTGTTGGTAAGCCACAGCAGTGTGCAGCATTACTGCCACGCCTTATTCAACAAACTGCAACTACCCACACACGCACGTTTAATGGCAATGGCCTCGGTGGCAGCCGACTTAGGATTTAGCGCAAGCCTGGTGGCTTTGTACAGTGGCCGCACATTGGTCTTATGTGACGATGCCGACTTTGTGGACGTAGCCAAGCTAAGCCGTTATTGGCAAGCGGCCCAAGTCGATGTCTTAAAGCTGACGCCTAGTCATTTACAAGCCTTGCTGGCGAGTGGACTCGATCCTGCCCAGTTGCCGCCTACACTGATTTGCGGGGGCGAAGCCTTAGACCTTGCTTTGGTGCGGCAGCTATTCCAACAGTGGCAGGCGGCAAAGCAACAGGCGGGCCAAACACCGCGATTGTTTAATCACTACGGACCCACCGAAGCGACCATTGGCGTGCTGTGCCATTCTGTTAAAGATATTAACCGTGATGAATTTGAACCGGCGTCTGTACCAATAGCTGGTGAAAGCAGTGATGATGCACTGGGCCAACAGGTATGCTTGATTTTAGATCAGAATTTAAAACCTGTCGGGCCGGGGGCCGTGGGCGAGTTGTATCTCATGGGGCCAGGTTTGGCCCATGGCTATGCCAACGATGCCCGCGCGACGGCGCTGGCCTTTACGCCATGCCTAGACTCGATACCCAAACAATACCAAGGCCAGCGATGGTATCGCACCGGCGATCGGGCATTGCGTGATGCTCAAGGACGTATCCATTTTTTAGGACGTTGGGATGCACAAAGCAAGATTCGCGGTTATCGAGTCCATCCCGCGCAAATCGAATACACCCTAAGCCAGCAAGACTCGATTCAAGCCGCACGAGTTATTGTTGAACAGGGCGAGCTATTGGCGGGCGTGATTGGTGGGGCCGGTTTAAATGGCGGTAAAAATGGCGATTTAAATATTGGCGATATCAATGCGCAATTGCCAGCGCACCAACAGCTCAAAGCATTGCGATCGTTTGAGGCATGGCCTTTAACGAGTAACGGCAAGCTGGACCGTGCGGCCTTTATCGAACATTGCACTAAACCGGTCGACAGCAATCGCCGCGATAAGCCCACGACGGTAGCACCAATAGCTCAGTTATCGCGCAGCGAGCAACGGGTGTTGCGTTTGTGGCAACAACTATTAAAGCGCCGCGAGATCGATCTCGATCAGGCTTTTTTTGCTGCCGGTGGTCATTCTTTATTGTTGATGCAACTCCATGCTCAGTTGCAGCAACTTTCCGGGCGCCATTTTCCCATCACACAGTTATTTCAACACACCAGTGTGCGTGCCATGGCGCGTTTGATTAGTACAGAAGGTGAGGCTTAGACATGGTAGCAAGGCCTTGCCCATGGTTCGTCGAAAATAGCGGGTATCGCCCCAACGATATCGCCATTGTGGGTATGGCTGGGCGGTTCCCCGGTGCGGATTCGGTAGAGGCGTTGTGGTCGCTATTAGTGAACGGTGCAGAAGGCATACGTGATCTTCAAGCGGTTGCTGAGTCGGCACCAGATGCTGCAACAAAAGCCAGCTCCAGGCAACGCGTAAAGCGTAGTGCGCTATTAAACGATGCCTATGGTTTTGATGCGGCTTGCTTCGGTTTAAGTGCCAGCGAAGCCTTGGTGATGGACCCACAACAGCGGTTGTTACTTCAGTGTGCATGGCATGCCTTGGAAGCGGCGGCTTGTGATCCCCAGCGCTTTAGCGGCGATATCGCTTGCTATGTAGGCATTGGCAGCAGCCAATATTTACTCGACCGCATACTCCAACGGCCCGATATCGTGGCCAGCATTGGTGAAAAAACCGTGCAATTGGGTAATGACCCGGCCTTTGCCGCCACCCAACTGGCGTATCGCTTGGGTTTGCGCGGTGCCGCATTAACGCTTAATAGCGCTTGTTCCACTTCTTTGGTGGGTGTGCAATTAGCTTGTGCTGCCTTACAACGCCATGAATGTCAGCTAGCTTTGGTGGGTGGTAGCCAAATTTCGCGCCACCATGGCCAGGCGTATCCGGTGCAAAGTGGCGGTATTTTATCGGCTCAAGGCCGTTGCCGTCCCTTCGATGCCAGTGCCGATGGCACCATTAGCGGTAGCGGTTGTGCGGTGGTGGCCCTACAAACCCTTAAGCAAGCCTGGACCGATCGGCGGCGTATTATCGCGGTGATCAAAAGTGTGGCGGTGAATAATGACGGTGCCGATAAACTGGGCTTTACCGCGCCCTCGGTGGCAGGTCAGGCTCAGGTCATTCGTCGCGCAATCAAGGCAGCCAATATCAATGCCGAAGATATCGCTTATCACGAGTGTCATGGCACCGCCACACCCTTGGGCGACCCGGTGGAAATCGCAGCCTTGGCCCAAGCCCATAACCGTTTATCGCCAAAACGGCCCGCAGCAAGGCCTTGTTATCTGGGTGCACTGAAAGCCAATGTGGGGCATTTGGCCGCCGCCGCCGGGGTGAGTGGCTTACTGAAAACCGCCTTGGTATTAGAGCGAGCACAAATTCCGCCATTGGCGCATTTTCAACAGCTAAATGCAGCGTTGAAGCCGTGGCCTGAGTTTTTAAATATTCCGCAGCAAAGCCAAGCCTGGCCGCAAGCGCAACACGACAGCGAAGCAACGCCCAGCCCACGTTATGCCAGCGTTAGCGCCTTTGGCATGGGTGGCACCAACGCGCACGCCGTTTTGCAAGAAGCCCCAACCCAACAACAGCACCAGAGCCAACGGCAATGCTATTTACTGCCAGTATCGGCCCGCACACCAGAGGCTTTGGAGCGGCTGTGTGATGATTTGAGCGAGCATATTCAAACGCTCGATCGCACGGCCTTGGCCGCTGTGGCACATACGCTGATTCATGGCCGCCGCCGCTTAGCATGCCGCTGTGTGCTGGTGGTTTCTGCTCACGCACAATCAAAGCAGGCAAGTGGCACACCGCCAAGGCCTTTTCGCATTGTGCGCAGCGCGATTGGCCAACACAGTGAAAACCGTGAAACTGTCAAGCTGGCTTTGATCTTGCCCGGCCAGGGCTCACAAAGTGTGGGCATGGGTCGCTCTTATTATCGTGAAGAGGCTGCATATCGTGAGGCGGTGGAGCGTTGTTTGTCGATCGTAAATCGGCTGGATGAACCCGCATTGGATTTTGACCCTAAAGCGTTATTGCTAGGTGCTCCCAGCGCTAAGGCCGAGCAACGTTTATGGCGTACCGATGCAGCCCAATTGCTATTGTTTATTCACGGCTATGCCATGGCTCAAATGTGGCAGCACTGGGGAGTTCATGAATGGGGTAGTCATGGTCCAGCGCTGGTTGGGCATAGTTTAGGTGAGTATGTGGCCATGGTGGTGGCGGGCGAACTGCCTCTGCAGCAGGGTTTGCAGCTGATCTTGCGCCGTGGCCGTGCTATGGCACAAGCGCCAGTAGGCGCCATGTTGGCAGTGCTGGCCAGGGCTACCCAAGTACAAGCCGAACTGCAACGCTTTAGCACCGAACAAGCAAGCCTCAATACGCCCGCTATCGCTTTGTTGAACAGCCCACAGCACATCATGGTGGCAGGTGATGTGGCAGCCATTGATGCATTTCAAATTCAGCTACAACAACAAGGCATTGCGAGTAAACGCTTAGGTTCACGTCATGCCTTCCACACCCAAGCCATGGCGCAAGCCGCCCAACAAGTGGCTGCTGATTGGGAGGCCTTGGTAGTTTCTAGCGCCCACTGCTCAGCGGCAGAATGCGACTTGCGCGTGGTTGCCAATCTTACCGGTACTTGGATGCGGAAAGACGAAGCACGCGACCCAGAATACTGGCGTCGGCACACGCAAGAGCCCGT
>JAKSCJ010000376.1 GCA_022360675.1 Lysobacterales bacterium | reverse complement strand
TGGGAAGCAGAGCAATGCATACAGCGCGATGGCCCACTCGGTATGTAAAGGATGGAAGCCAATGCTGCATCGTTGTGGATCGTAGATGGGATTGGCGAGCAGGTGATCTAAGTCCACTAACATAGTGGCTATCATCACGAAGTAAGCTTGTCGCCAGCGCGGGCGAAAAAACAATGCGCAAACCGCTGCGGGAACGATGAAATGAAGAGCAATATGAAACATGGTTTGGAATGATCAACAATGCTAATAAACAATAGGCAGCCGCTCTCGGTGGAACGGCTGCTGTTATCTTAATGGCTGGAGATTGCCATTCATAGTGTACGGGTTTGAACGTTTCTAGCTGTAGGGATTAATTCGTACCGGATTGCCAAAATCAGGATTGTCGGAAACACAGTGGGCTTGCTGATCTTCAGGATAGTCATACCAGCCCGGATCACGGTAATCGCCAGAGGGTAGCTCATCGCGAACTTTCAGCACGGTGAACATACCGCCCATTTCCAAAGAACCAAACTGCCCATCGCCGGCCATCATGGCCAAGGTATTCTCGGGGCCGGGTAAACCGGCGGCAATGTGCTGGGTATGTTCCGACATGCCGTTTTTACCCATGGCCGCATAGCCGGGTAACATACGGCGAATTTCGCCTTCCACTTGGCTTTGATCCACACCCACGCTGTTGGGAATTTCATGGCCCATGGGCCCCATAGTGTGATGAGACATATGACAATGAAACGCCCAGTCGCCAGGTTCGGTGGCCATGAACTCAATATCGCGCATTTGCCCAACACCAATGATCTCGGTCACCTCGCGCCGCCACTGGCTTTGTGGCCAACGCCCGCCATCGCTACCGGTTACCCAAAACGGATTGCTGTGGATATGAATCGGGTGATTCCACATAGATAAATTGCCCACGCGTACCCGCAAACGTTCGCCGGTGGCCATGACCACATGCTCATTGGCGGGGAAGACTTTGCTGTTGAAGGTCCATAAATCGAAATCCACCATCACGGAAGGATCGGGGCGATAAGTGCCGGGATGCAAAGCCCAGTTGTGGAGCAAGAAAGCGTAATCGCGATCCACCGGCACTTCTTCCGGCACTTTGGGGTGAATGATGAACAAGCCCATCATACCGAAGGCCATTTGGGTATTTTCGTCGGCATGCGGGTGGTACATATGCGTGCCGTGCTG
>JAKSCJ010000309.1 GCA_022360675.1 Lysobacterales bacterium | reverse complement strand
CCCGTGCTGGGACGTGCTTCCATCGCTTTAGACAAAGTAAAAGCCTTAGAAAGCCAACTCGAAAACCAATTGGAAAACCAGGCGGAAAGTTCAACAACAAACCAACAACTCAGCCATAGCCAAGCCAACACCTTAAGCAGCCCAAACAACAACACCTCTTTGCAGCAACTACATTGCAGAGAAGTTAGCCATACCTACTATCGCGAACGTGAAGACGGCCACTTCACCCTAGGCCCTATTAATCTACAGTTAAATGCGGGCGAACTTGTATTTATTACCGGTGGTAATGGCGGCGGCAAAACCACCTTGGCCTTGTTACTCACCGGCTTATACGCACCCGAACAAGGCGATTTACTCATCAACGATGAAGTCTCATCACAACAGCAACCACAACAATACCGCGAACACTTCAGTGCTATCTTCACCGACTTCTGCCTGTTCGAAGACATCCTAAACCAAGGCAACGAGCAACAAATCCAACAAGCCCGCGACTACTTAAAACACCTGCAACTCGATCACAAAGTCGAAATCGAAAACGGCAAACTTTCCACCGTCGAACTCTCCACCGGCCAACGCAAACGCTTGGCCCTGCTCAGCGCCTACTTAGAAGATCGCCCCTGCTACCTCTTCGACGAATGGGCCGCCGACCAAGACCCGGTCTTTAAAAATTTCTTCTACACTAAGATATTACCCGACCTCAAAGCCAGCAATAAACTCATCATCGCCATCACCCACGACGACGCCTACTTCCACCTGGCCGATCGCGTGTTGAAGGTTGATCAAGGGCAAGTATTGGAGATCACTGAGCGTAGTGAGGAGGAAGGCGAAGTTTTAGAGGCTGTGGGTAGTTGAGTGTTTAGCGATTAAACAGTGCAAGTATTTTATTTCGCCATCTGAACGACGGTGATCCTAAAAGCACAATGAAGTGTAACAGTGAGCCCCTCTTGGTACAGCCAAGAGGAGGAACAAAAAGCTTACAATGAAAAATTAGCCATTCCCCACTCCCTGGCTGGCTCGATGTTTTGGGCCAGCGTGATTAAACAGCATGCTACGCTTTACTGAAGTTTCTCGGGCGATGACTTTTCTGTGATGCTTATCGTACTTTAGAAGTATCTCGGTCGAGTTTTTCCACTACTCCATCAACGCCAAGCATTTTTAACATAGCGTTCAATTTTGTTGCAAATGTTTGCAGGTACTTTTCAATATCATCAAAATCCAAGGATGATTCCTGGATATGAGTTCCAAAAAAGTCCTTCGCTATAAAGTCACAGAAAATCAAACACCAGTCCGTACTCATTTTTCTATTATTTTTACAGACACGTAGCGCAGCACGGCGCTCTAGATGACATAGAGTCAGTGATATTAATATACGTTCCGTAATTATTACCACCGAATAGCCCATACCTACAGCTCCTAGATCTTCTCGAACTCTAAAGCTTGTCAGGTAATTATCAGCCTTTAAAAATAAAAAATGACGAACAAAGGCGTTTTTGATTGCTTTATATTTAAGATAGCGCTTAAAAAAATCAGCTTCATCGTAATAAAACACGATTATCTTACCTTTACCGTTGGATACCGTCGATTGGAAACTTCTTGAAGTTCACTGCCATACCACGGCCCTAAAGTATCACCGCCTGCCAAGCCACCCACATCATGTATTTCATAGCCAGCATTCATTATTCCGTTTAACCAACCTTTATTGAAGGATAAAAGTACACTATCTTTTTCGCTGTCTGTAAATTGAACGCCATGTGTCGTTTTACTCGAAAATTTAAACGACAGGCCATCGAGAGCTAAAGCGTAAGGTATCACCATATTGAGTTGATCCTGACCAATGACGGCAACGCGGTTTTTACCATGCTCTTTTATTTGTGTGGCAGCATAAGATAGCCCTTCTTCGTACGCCTGATCATTCTTTGCAAAGTCACCACTTAGCGGTGCAGGCCACAGTTTTTGCTGTTTTGGTTCTAGCTTTGCCATAACCCCGTCGATACCAATCGACTTAAACATAACGAATAACCAAGCAGATGCCTTCTGCAAATATTCCTTAACATCATCAACGTCTGTAGATGAATCCAGAATAGGGTCGGCAAAAAAAGACGCTGTGCTAAATGAACTACTAAACAAAGACCAATCGGTACTAAACCTACTATGTTTTTTACAGATACGAATACGTGCACAGCCCTCTGGAGTGTATACACTCAACGAAACAATCATCTTTTCTGTAATGATCATGACCCTGTACCCCATCGCTACAGAATCTAAATCTTCCCGAACTGTAAATTGCGTAAAGTAATCGTGAATCTTTAAGAACATAAAGCTAGCGACAAAGACATCTCTTATTTCACCGTATTTTATATAATACTTCTGTAAATCCTCATCAGACATTAAAGTCATTGATACTACCTTTAAAAACTTGACATTTGTCAATTCTAGCGCGTATCAGAGGTTTAGAGTGTTCTCTTTGCCGAAGCTAAGTACAAACTCACAGTAAATTAAATCGAAACAGGTTGATAGTTTTACCGCGCTCTGTGTATTTATTTCGCCACCTATTAAGGTTTCCTTTCTTAAGACACACTTTCGTGTGGCGGCGAGTACCTTTTGGAGCAGCCAAAAGGTACCAAAAGCTGCTGGAGTGAGGTTAGTTACTCCCAAGTTAGTAGAACCTTCTCGGCGATCGTGATCAAACGGCCTCCTGCCTTTGATCACTGCACTCTCATCCTTGCTCGTGCCCGCCTGCGTTTTGTT
>JAKSCJ010000119.1 GCA_022360675.1 Lysobacterales bacterium | reverse complement strand
GCTGCGGTACCCACTTTATCGCTACGCGGCTTGGCCGTGATGGGCTTATTGTTTGTGGGTTTGGCTTGGTGGCGTCAACGCCTGAAACCGCTGCGATAAGTGTCTGTACCAAATAAATAAGTGTCTGTACCAAATAAATAAGTGTCTGTACCAAATAAATAAGCAATAAAAAAAGCCAGCTGAACTTCAGCTGGCTTTTTTTATAAACACCGTCGGTGGCTATTAGTGAATAGCTGTAACGCAGCCGTACAAGAAAAGGTTCGACTAAGTAAAGCAAAATCCACAAAGGCCAAATCCACAAAGGCCCGCTCAAGAAAAGACTTGAGCGGGCTTTGCATTAAGCAGGGATTTTCTTGTATTTAATTTGTTGCGGCGTTAAGGCATCGTCACCTAAGCGGCGAATGCGGTCGGCTTCGTATTCTTGGTAGTTACCTTCAAACCACACCACTTCGCTATCGCCTTCAAAAGCGATGATGTGAGTGGCGATACGATCTAAGAACCAGCGATCATGCGAAATCACCATGGCGCAACCGGGGAAGGCCAATAAGGCGTCTTCCAAGGCGCGTAGGGTTTCTACGTCCAAGTCGTTGGTGGGTTCGTCAAGCAGCAGCACATTGCCACCCGATTTCAACAGCTTGGCCAAGTGCACACGATTGCGCTCACCACCCAATAACTGACCCACACGTTTTTGTTGGTCGGAACCTTTAAAGTTAAAGCGACCCACATAAGCGCGCGACTGGGTTTGGTAGGTGCCTACTTGAATCCAGTCGGAGCCGTCGGAAATTTCTTCCCACACGTTGTTATCGTCGTTTAATGAATCGCGACTTTGATCCACATAGGCCAAATCTACCGTGGGGCCACGACGCACGCTGCCTTCATCGGGCTCTTCAGCACCGGCGATCATTTTGAACAGGGTACTCTTACCGGCACCGTTAGGACCGATAATACCCACGATGGCACCGGCGGGAATCTTAAAGCTTAGGTTTTCGAACAACAGCTTGTCGCCGTAGCACTTACGCAAACCTTCGGCCTCAATCACCATATCGCCCAGGCGCTCACCCGGTGGAATGTAGATTTCGTTGGTTTCGTTGCGTTCCTGGAACTCGCGGGACGACAGCTCCTGGAATGAACGCAAGCGCGCTTTGCTCTTGGTTTGACGACCTTTGGCATTGCTGCGCACCCATTCCAGCTCGCGCTTAATGGTTTTACGGTACGCGGCTTCTTCGCGTTGTTCTTGGGCTAAGCGGCGTTCTTTTTGCTCCAGCCAGCTGGAGTAGTTGCCTTGCCAGGGAATACCACGGCCACGATCCAGCTCGAGAATCCAGCCGGCTACATTGTCGAGGAAGTAGCGATCATGGGTTACCGCCACCACAGTGCCTTGGAAGTCGGCTAAGAAGTGCTCTAGCCAAGCGACCGATTCGGCGTCTAAGTGGTTAGTGGGTTCGTCGAGCAGCAGCATATCGGGGCTGGATAACAGCAAACGACACAAAGCCACACGGCGACGCTCACCACCGGATAACTGGGTGACATCGGCATCCCAGGGCGGCAAACGCAGCGCATTGGCGGCTAACTGCATTTTGTGGTCTAGGTTGTGGCCATCGGCGGCTTGGATAATGTTTTCCAAACGCGCTTGCTCGGCGGCCAAGGCGTCGAAGTCGGCATCGGGCTCAGCATAGGCGGCGTAGACCGCTTCCAGCTGTTCCTGGGCCTGTTTCACCTCGGCTAAGCCATCTTCCACATTGCCGCGCACATCTTTTTCAGGATCGAGTTGAGGTTCCTGATGCAGATAGCCAACACGGATGCCCGGTTGCGGGCGTGCCTCACCTTCATATTCGGTGTCCACACCCGCCATGATGCGCAACAAGGTGGATTTACCCGCGCCATTCAAGCCAAGCAGGCCGATCTTGGCGCCGGGGAAAAACGATAGCGAAACATCTTTCAAAATTTCGCGGTTGGGCGGCACCTTTTTAGTCAGGTGCTGCATCGTGAAGACGTATTGACTCATCGCTTCAAAATCTCTGGATTACTCAAACAGTTGAGGATCAGCATGGATACACTGGCAGTGCTTTGCTGCCCGAAAAGCAGCGCGCTGGCCGACCCATAACGAGACACCGCGCGATGGTGATCGGGCGGGATCGCTCACTCAAACTAGGGTTATTCGATGTGCAGGGCCTGCCACGGTGATCGTGTGCTTTCAGTAGACCTTGCCGGAAAATATGCGTTGCAGAGGTGCATTATCGCTTGGAATGGTGCCTGAATGGTAGTCCGGCGTCGATGAATGGGTGATACAATTCAACGGTTGACCTGGGCATTGATTGATAAAGGAACCTTATGTTTGACCGTAATCTTAGCATCAAGGGTTTCGATGACGAGCTGGCCGCCGCGATGGCAGCCGAGGAGCAACGTCAGGAAGACCACATCGAATTAATTGCTTCAGAAAACTACGCCAGCCCGCGCGTAATGGAAGCACAGGGCTCGTTGTTAACGAATAAATATGCCGAAGGTTATCCCGGCCGTCGTTATTATGGTGGCTGTGAACATGTGGATGTTGCCGAGCGCTTAGCCATCGAACGCGTGAAGCGTTTGTTCGGTGCCGACTACGCCAACGTACAACCGCACTCGGGCTCACAAGCCAATGCGGCCGTGTACTTAGCGCTGCTGCAACCCGGCGATACCGTGTTGGGTATGAATCTGAGCGAAGGTGGGCACTTGACCCACGGTTCTCCGGTGAACTTCTCCGGTAAATTATTCAACGCCGTGCAATATGGCGTGCACAAAGACACCGGTTTACTGGACTATGAACAGCTGGAATCTTTAGCGCGCGAACACCAACCGAAGATGATTATCGGTGGTTTCTCGGCCTATTCCCGCGTGATGGATTGGGCACGTATGCGTGCTATTGCCGATGAGGTGGGTGCCTACTTCATGGTGGATATGGCCCACGTGGCCGGTCTTGTGGCCGCCGGTGTGTATCCCAACCCCATGCCCCATGCCCATGCGGTAACTTCCACCACCCATAAAACCCTGCGTGGTCCGCGCGGCGGTATTATTCTGGCTGGCCCCGATGAAGCCATTCAGAAGAAATTTAACTCTTTAGTATTCCCCGGTACCCAGGGCGGTCCCTTGATGCACGTGATTGCGGCCAAGGCGGTAGCGTTCTTAGAAGCGTTACAACCTGAGTTCCGTAATTACCAAGAGCAAGTGGTGACCAATGCCCGCGCCATGGCCCAGGGCATTATCGACCGTGGCTACAAAGTCGTTTCCGGCGGTACCGATAACCATTTATTCCTGATCGATTTAATTGGTCGTGAATTAACCGGTAAAGAAGCCGAGGCCGCATTGGGCCGTGCCCACTTAACGACCAATAAAAATACCGTGCCCGGCGAGCCCCGTTCACCCTTTGTGACCAGTGGTTTACGCATTGGTACCCCGGCGATCACCACTCGTGGTTTTGGTGTTGAAGAAAGCAAACAACTGGCCACCGCCATTTGTGATGTACTCGACAACCCCAACGACGATGCCGTGATCGAAGCGGTCGCTCAGCGTATGCTTGAGCTGGGCCGTCGGTTCCCGGTTTACCAAGCTTAAGTTGGTCTTAGCCCATGTGGTGCCCGTTTTGTCACCATCGTGACACCAAGGTTGTCGATTCGCGGGTCAGCAGCGACGGCTATCAAGTGCGGCGGCGGCGCGAATGCGAACGCTGCAGCACCCGTTTTAGTACGTTTGAAACCGCCGCCTTGCGTGCGCCCAATGTGGTGAAATCCGACGGTACACGCGAGTCATTCAGCGAAGACAAACTACGGGCGGGCATGTTTAAGGCTTTAGAAAAACGCCCGGTGGAAACTGCTGAAATCGAGCGTTCGGTGCAGCACCTGATTCGTCAGGTGCGTAGCCTGGAAGATGCTGAGGTTTCCAGTCGCCAGATTGGTGAATGGGTTATGGGTGAACTGCGCGCATTGGACCAAGTGGCCTATGTGCGTTTCGCCTCGGTGTATCGGCGCTTTGAAGATTTACAAGCCTTCCGCGAAGAGCTCGAAAAGCTGGAGCGCGAAGAAGTCAGCAAGCACCAACGCCAAATCTCTTTGCTGGAGCGCACCAGCATGGGCAAGGTGTTGGCGTCTGATACCGCAGAAACCACTTCAGCAAAGCCCACCGAAACCACGCTGGAAGATTCTGTTTCCGACGCTTCGGACTCTACGGGATGAACGCCCAGCCAGGCGCTCAACGACTCCAAGATGAACACTTCATGGGCCAGGCTTTAGCGCTGGCCCATGAAGCTTTGTTCGACACCGATCCAAACCCAAGGGTCGGCTGTGTTGTTGTTAAAGATGGCCACATTGTCGGGCGCGGCGCGCATTTACGTGCCGGTACCGCCCACGCCGAAGTGCATGCGCTCAGCGATGCTGGCGAACAAGCACGCGGTGCCACCGCCTATGTGACGCTGGAACCTTGTAATCACCATGGCCGTACTCCGCCTTGTAGCGAGGCGCTGTTGGCTGCGGGTGTATCGCGGGTGGTGATCGCCATGGCCGATGAACACGCCAAGGCTGCTGGTGGCAGTCAACGCCTGGAAGCTGCGGGCATTGCGGTAACTCGTGGCGTATTGGCCGCAGAATCTCGCGCACTCAATATCGGTTTTCATCATCGTTGCGAAACCGGTAAACCCTGGCTGCGTTTAAAGTTAGCCGCTTCTTTAGACGGCCGCACGGCGGCGGCCGACGGCAGTAGTCAGTGGATTACCGGGCCTGAGGCCCGCGCCGATACGCAATATTGGCGCGCCCGCTCAAGTATGATTCTCACCGGTGCGGGCACGGTTCGTGATGATAATCCACAACTCAATGTGCGCTTAGATCAAGCTCAACGCCAGCCTTGGCGGGTGATTCTCAGCCACACCTTTAATGTGGACCCCAGCGCCCATATTTTCCATGCGTCTGGAGAAAGTACGATCTACGCTCCAGCTGAAATGGCTAGCCAAACCGCCGTCGGTTCTACCGCAGCTCTCAGGCGCAATTTTGCCGCTTTAACAGCCGCCGGGATCGATGCCCGCTATGGGCCGCGCGCGGCGCAGCAAGGTTTAGATCTCGACGCTTTGCTAACCGAATGGGCCGCGGCGGAGGTCAATGAAATTCACGCCGAGTGCGGAGCCGTGCTGGCTGGCCAGCTATTACAACAGCGTTTGGTGGACGAACTCATCGTTTATATCGCACCTAAATTATTAGGTAGCCGAGGACGTCCGCTGGCCGAACTGCCCGACTTATCAAATATTCAGGATGCTTTAGGTTTTGATCTCGTTGACACCAAAACGGTGGGCAGCGATATACGATTACGCCTAAGGCGCGGAGATGGAAGATGTTCAGCGGATTAATTCGAGCCCAAGGCGTGGTTGCCGAGCGCCGCCCTTTGGAAAAAGGTGAGCGCCTGCGTATTGAAGTGCGTGATTTACCGCTAAGCGTGGGTGCCAGCATTGCTGTAAACGGTGCTTGTTTGACGGCTTTGAACCCTAACGAGCAAGGCTTTGAGGCCGATGTCTCCAGCGAAACCCTAGCGCGCACCACTTTAGGCGGGCTTGAGGTGGGCAGCCGTGTGAATTTAGAACCACCCGTAACCACCGCTACGCCTTTAGATGGCCATATCGTCAGTGGTCATGTCGATGCAGTGGGGGCGGTGCGCAGTGTTACTGCGGCAGGTGAGGCCATTACGGTGTGGTTCAACCTAGATGCCGAGCTAATGCGCATGGTGGCCGAGAAAGGTTCGATTGCGGTCGAAGGCGTTAGCTTGACCGTCAATGCTGTGGACGACGAGGGCTTTGCGGTCATGTTGATTCCACACACCCAAGAAGTGACCACCTTCGCGCAGCTAGAGGTGGGCATGCCGGTGAATATTGAGGTGGATTTAGTGGCGCGTTATGTGGCGCGCTGGTTAGCCACTGCAACGCCGGGTACTTAAAAGCAAATTAATGCCATTTCGCAGCAACGTGGCAACGGCGCTGCTAATCATCATTTTCCAATATCGGTAAGCCTTTACCGATACCTCTGTCAGGGTCGATACCGAACAAGACCCCGCATCCAGGGTTCAACAGCCGCGCTATTGAACCTGCCGACAGTGAAGGCCAAGAGTGTGAAACTGAACACAATTCCCGAAATTCTTGAGGATCTCCGCCAAGGTAAGATGGTGGTCATTATGGATGATGAAGATCGCGAAAACGAAGGCGATCTCATCATGGCTGGCAGCATGGTACGCCCCGAAGATATCAACTTTATGGCGCGCTATGGGCGTGGCTTAATTTGCTTGTCGCTGACTCGTGAGCGTTGCAAGCAGTTGGATCTCAAGTTGATGGTGAACGATAACCAAGCACGTTTCAGCACCAACTTCACCGTTTCCATTGAAGCAGCTGAAGGCGTGACCACGGGAATTTCGGCCTACGATCGTGCCCACACCATCCGCACGGCGGTACGTCCCGATGCCGCACCCAGCGATCTAAGCCAGCCGGGCCATATTTTTCCGTTAATGGCGCAACCCGGTGGCGTGCTAATGCGCGCTGGCCATACCGAAGCGGCGGTGGATTTGGCCCTGTTAGCCGACTCCGAGCCCGCTGCGGTGTTGGTGGAAATTTTGAATGAAGACGGCAGCATGGCGCGTCGTCCGCAGCTGGAAACCTTTGCCCAGGAGCATGGCCTGAAAATTGGCACCATTGCCGATTTAATTCGCTATCGTTTAGAAAACGAGCGCACTGTCGAGCAGGTGTTAAAGCAACGGGTGGAAACCGTTCACGGCGAGTTTGATCTGTATGCCTACCGCGATTTAATTCACGGCCAGCTGCACTGGGTGCTGATGAAAGGCCAGCCCGGCGAGGACGAGCCGTTTTTGGTGCGTGTGCACGTGCAAAACCTGCTCAGCGACGTGTTGGGCTTGGTGAACTCCGAATTTGGTTTACCCTTACAAGTGGCAATGCAAGAGATTCAACGCAAAGGCTCAGGGCTGGTGTTGATTCTTGGTGGTGAGGCCGATGCCAACCGCTTATTGCATCGCTTAGATCGCGAGCAGCATCCCGCCGATGTGGATGAAGATGGCGATAATAAAACCGCGCAAGAATTGCGTTCGTATGGCATTGGTGCGCAAATCATTGCCGATTTAGGTGTGCGCCGCATGCAAGTATTGAGTGCACCCAAACGTTTCCACGCTCTGGGCGGTTATGGCCTGGAAGTGGTTGAATATGTAGAACCGGAACATCACGAATGAACGATCAAACTCAAGTCTCGGAAATGCCGCAGCGCTATGGCATTATCGTCAGCCGTTTTAACGGCCCCATTGTGGAAGAAATGCTGCAAGGCGCTTTAGAAGCTTTCGACTCCCGTGGCGTGAGCCGCGATCTGATCGATATTCAATACGTTCCCGGTGCCTTTGAATTACCAGTGGTTGCCACAGCGATGGCCGCCACCGAGCGTTATCGTGGCATTATTGCCTTAGGCGCTGTGATTCGTGGAGACACCGCTCACTTCGAATATGTCTCGGGTGCTTGCGCCCATGGTTTATCCCAAGTGGGCATCGAATACATGTTACCGGTGATTTTTGGTGTGCTAACCACCGACACCGTGGAGCAAGCGCTGGAGCGTGCCGAACGCAGCCAAGGTAATAAAGGCTATGAAATGGCCATGGCTGCAATGGAAACCGCCGATGTGCTGGACCAGGTAGTGAATCCGTGAGTAAAGACGACAAAAAACCAGTGAAATCATTGCATTTTCAAGCCAATGGCGACAAAGCCAACGCTGAGAAAGCCAAAGGAGACAAGGGTAACGGTGCTAAAGCCGCTGCTCATAAACCTGCCGGGGCTAAAGGCGAGGCCGCTAAAGGTGCAAGCCGTGGTGGCAAACGTGGCGGTAAGAAGAATAACCCCCATGCGCCGCGCAGCCGTGCCAGACGCCGGGCGG
>JAKSCJ010000107.1 GCA_022360675.1 Lysobacterales bacterium | reverse complement strand
TAAACATCAAACGTTCAGGTGGCGAAAAATAAACACCACCGCTTCAATTACAAACAATCATCCCGTTCACAAAGTCCGATCTGTTCAACCCTTACAAACACAAACCAAATAGCAGCGAAATATTAAGCGTAAGCAGGCCAACAAAGCCAAACACTCAACACCAAAGCAATTTAATCAAACCCAGATATCACAAACACAAAAAATAATGGGTCTGAAACACAAATAAAATGACGATTAAAACGATGTGAAAGGGTCGGAATTCCGTTGCCACATAGCAGCCTATGCTATGTTGTCGGCATCTTTGTGTATAGCCATAGTTCAAGGGCTAAGACAATCATGAAGGTCAACAAGATCAGTTAAGCAATATCGGTACTATCAAACGCTGACTGGAAGGGCGGCAACCCAACCAGCCAGCTAATCACCATCAACTTGAAAGGAGTTGATCATGACTACGCGCTATCATACGCCAAATCTCGCTCGTCCCCAAAACACACGCACACAACGATTTGCGACGGTTCACAGCAATAGCTATCCGCCACTGGCCGACAGCCACGCTTATCAAAGCTGGCGCCCTATTCCCTGGATCAACCTCAGAGGCCATTGGCTTCACCATGCCGGATTTAGTATTGGCATGCCTTATCGCATTACCGTGGATGAAGGTTTGTTGATTTTGCAGATTGTTCGGGCGGGTGAAGAAGTGATTGATTGGCCTCCAACATCCCTTGCAACTCAACTGGCGAACCGTTAAAGCCTTAGCTAATTACGGGAGGGTACTACTAGCGCCCTCTCGCATTATTCATTTTCCTGTGAAGCTTTAGCTCCAGGCTCATGCCCAGGGTTATACATAATCAAGGTTCTTGGTTTGTTTGGGTCACCGTCTTCGTAAATCCAATTGATGAGATGAGGGAATTCGTAAGCAGGTAAAATGGCGTTGTTTTCACAGCGGTAGTAGGTGTATTTGTGTAAATCGGGATCGGCGGGTAGGCGTTTGCCGTTGATGATGGCGGTTTGCCAGTAGCGGCCTTTTTCGAAGGGGGTGACCATTATGTATTCGTTATTATAGTTTTGTTGGTAAATATCTTGATCAAAGTTAATACGATTAACAGGAATTAACTCATCGCCATTAATGTGAAGTTCCGTTAACCCATAAGTACCAGCTGCTACAAGCTTTTCACCACTTAAATTAATGCTAATCACATCTCCTATTCCTGCCTTGACTGAAAATACACACCGCCATTCACCTTCCCGCTCTCGCCACACCTTCAGGCTGAGATCATCTGAACCACTCACCAAGCGTCCATCGCTCAAGCTCAACACACTCCGCACAAAACCCTTATGACCCTCCAGCGTCGCCTCGCAACGCCATTCACCTTCCCGCTC
>JAKSCJ010000143.1 GCA_022360675.1 Lysobacterales bacterium | reverse complement strand
TTAATTGCTTTTGTGTTGGTGCCTGGCGTAGCGCAAGCGATGCGCGGTTTCTTACCGGGTATGGCATTTACACCTGGGGCTTTGGGCTTGGGTGTTGTGGTTGCCGTTGTGTTGGGTGTTGTGGTGGGTTTGTTCCCCGCACTCAAAGCCATGCGTTTAAGCATTGTCGATGCTTTGGGAGGACGCTGAAATGATGTCTTGGATTCGTGAAGTCAGTGCCGTTACCGGCATGAGTTTAGGCAGTTTAGGCCAGCGTTTGGGCTCCTCTTTGGTGATCATTATCGGTATTGGCGGTGTAGTGGCGGTGTTAACCGCTATGTTGGCCATGGCCGAAGGTTTCCAGAAAACCCTGCAACAAGCGGGGCGAACCGATCACGCCATCGTGTTACGAGATGGCTCGAACGAAGAGTTATCGAGTGGTTTGGGCCGAGAGCAAAGCGACCTAATTGCCAATGCACCCGGCGTGGCGAAGAACGCTGAAGGCCAACCCTTGGTGAGCCCCGAGGTATTTGTGGTGGCCGATGTTCCTAAGCGTGCCACAGGCACTAATGCCAACCTACCTATTCGCGGCGTGGGCAGCATGGCCACCGAATTACGCGAGCACTTCAAAATAGAAGAAGGGCGCATGTTTGAACCCGGCCGTGCGGAAATGATTGCAGGCCGTGCGGCGGCCGATCAATTCGAAGGTTTGGAAATTGGTTCCACCTTATCGGTACGTGGCTCCGATTGGAAAGTGGTGGGTATCTTCTCCAGCAATGGTGATGTGTATGAGTCCGAAACCTGGGTAGATGCACCAGTAGCACAAGCGGCCTTTCGTCGTGGTAACACCGTGCAATCGGTACGTGCACAGCTAAGTGGTGCCGATGCGTTCGATCAATTCGCCACAGCTTTAGACGACGATAAGCGCTTAGAAGTCAGTGTAAGCCGCGAAAGCGATTACTTCTCACGTCAAAGCCAAGCTTTCACCCAAACCATCCGCAGCTTCGGTACCGCTGTGGCGTTTATCATGGCTATCGGTGCCATTTTCGGGGCGTTAAATACCATGTACAGCGCCGTTTCCACCCGCAGCGTAGAAATCGCCACTTTAAGGGCTTTGGGTTTTGGCGGGTTATCGGTTGTGATTTCCGTCATCATCGAGGCGATGTTACTGGCATTGGCTGGCGGTTTTATCGGCGCCTTATTGATTTACTTCGTGCTCAACGGCTATACCGTCTCCACTCTCAATAACGCCACCTTCAGTCAAGTCGCCTTCGACTTCGCCGTGACTCCACAACTCATGAGCAGCGGTTTAATGTTGGCCTTGTTCTTAGGGTTTATCGGTGGTTTATTACCTGCCATACGCGCAGCACGAGTACCTATTGTTGAGGCGTTAAGGCAGTTGTAGTTATTCGCTTGAAGTCTATGTAAATGCGTATTGTTAAGAGAGGGTGTTGCGTCATTTGCAGCGCCCTTTTTTCTATGTGATTCAGGCTAAATTTAGATTTCGTATAGGCGTGTGAAATTAACGAAGCCCGCCTTACAAAGTATGTAGAAACTCAACTGAACGATCGAATCAAAAGCGCACTGTTATTTGGTTTGTGGAGCTGAGTAATAGCGTTAGAAAAATAAGGCGGCTTTAACTAAGCGATGTGGCTTTAAGTGTTCAAATCTATTGATATGGTGGGCGGTACTGGGTTCGAACCAGTGACCCCTGCCGTGTGAAGACAGTGCTCTACCACTGAGCTAACCGCCCGGATTCGTTGTGCTTTGATGACGTGCTTGGAGGCTTTGTCAGTCAAGTGTCACGAGATGGGGAAAGCGATTATACCGAAGTTATTTTACTTGGCAAGAGCTGTGTTGAAGATGCTGGGTGTGTCGACTCGTTGATCAATGAATCGGCTAGTTAAAGCCTTGGCATTTGGCATAAAAAAACGGGCGCCTAGTGGCACCCGTTATAGTGGAATCGTCGCGATTTGTGGTCTAAATATGATTACAACGGACGTTGGATTCCATCGTTGTAGAACTCGGAATCATCGAACTCTTCATCGTCTAGTAAGAAGTCGTCGTAATCGGGTAATTCGGTTTCGCCATCTTTAATTAAGAAGTCACGGCGCTGTAAGTAGGCATCACGAATAAATGCGTATTCGTCGTCGGCATCGTCTAATGCGCCTTCACGCGATAAGAAGGCTGCACGGCGTTCTACAAAGTTTAAACCTAACAACCAGTAGTGATCGGTTTGGTTAACAATGATGCTGACACCATCGGTCCATAACTCGGGAACGATACCGATGCCGTCTCGTAACGTGCTGGGGCCAAGCAGTGGAATCATTAAGTAGTTGCTGTTTTCCCAACCCCAAACCGCAAAGGTTTGGCCGAAGTCTTCGCTGTAGTTGGGAATACCCTCGCGCGTGGCCACGTCAACCAAA
Organism: Lysobacterales bacterium; assembly: GCA_022360675.1. GTDB lineage: Bacteria > Pseudomonadota > Gammaproteobacteria > Xanthomonadales > Wenzhouxiangellaceae > JAKSCJ01. The sequence continues at coordinate 6,433 of JAKSCJ010000143.1, read as the reverse complement.
CCACCAATACCAAAGGTACTGTTTAACACAAAGCGACCCAAAGCAATGCCGGTGTCTTCAAGCTTGCCTTGTAGCAACAAGTTGACGATGGTCACCGGGAAGCGCAAGTTGGCTAAAGCGTTGCTAATGCCTTCTTCCAGGAAGTCGGGCGTTACCGCTTTATAACCTTGAGCCAGTGGTTTCATGATGGCTTTATCGAGACCGCGATTCACGTTGTACATGCTGCGGTTAAAGCCTTCCCACGGATCTTTAGGGTGGGGTGAACGCTGTTCGGTGGAGGCACAACCCGCGAGCAGGAAGACCACCAATATAGCCGAGATGATGCGTGTGTGTGCGAGGATGCGTGTCATTGCGATTCCTGCCGCTTGGCTGCGGCTTATTCCATGTTTAAAAGTTGATCCACGCCCATGACCCGTCCCAGGGCATGGAGGCTGTCTGGGGTGTTGCACAAAACAAACTGATGTTTTTGCTGCTTAGCCCACGCTTGCCATTCCAAAAGCAAAGCAAGAGCACTGCTATCAGCATGTTGCACATTGGCTAAATCGATGAACTTAGGGATCGGTTGCAGTTGCATGAACTGCTGGCCCAGCTGGTTTAAAGCGGGCACCGTTTGGAAGGTCATCGGCCCGTGTACCAGAATGCGGTCATTCTGGGTTTCCAGGTGCGCCTGCCCGGAGGCAGGCGCCGGGTTTGTCGATTTAGGACTCATTTTTACTGAAGTCGGTATCCACATCGCCTGAGCGAATGCGGTTTAATACTGAATCGAAACCATCACGGCGGATCTCTTCACCGAACTGATTACGATAGGTGGTGACATAAGAAATGCCTTCAATCACCACGTCGAAAACACGCCAGCCCACCGGTGTTTTGCGGAAGACATAATCTACCGGCGCTTCTTGGCCGTTGGTGAGCACCACTTTGGTGCGTACGCGGGTGGCTTTGTCGGTGTTATTACCCACCAGCGGTAAGACGCTGAGTTGGTCGCGGCTGCGGAATTCTAAAATGCCTTCAGCATAGCGGCGTACTAAGAGTTCGCTGAGTGCGTCGGCGAAGTCTTTAATTTGCGGTTTTTCCAGCTTACGACCTTCACGACCTAAGATAAGGCGTGAGGCGTAGATGGAATCGATCATCGGAATAAATTTGCTGCGCACCAAGCCTTCTAAGGCGTCGCGGTCGTCTTCGTAGTAATCGCGGCGTGCGTCTAACTCGGTGAAGATTTCATCCGAAACCTGCTGCACTAAATTTTGCGGCTCGGCTTTTAAATCCACCGCCAGTGCTGGCTGCAAACCGATACTGAAGCCTAACAGTAATACCAGGCCCAGTGAGCTTAGTAACGATTTCATTCAGAGTCCTCTTCTTCTTCGCTATCGAACAAGTATTTGCTGATCAGGTTTTCCAGCACCAATGCCGACTGGGTGATGAATAAGCTGTCGCCATCGGCTAAGACATCGGGCGAACCGCCCGGCTCGAGGCTGACGTATTGATCGCCCAAAACGCCCTTGGTAAAGATGCTGGCCGAGGTGTCGTCGGGCAGTGCATCGTAGCGAGTGCTGATTTTCATGGTCACCACGGCTTCGAAGCTGTCGCCATCGAGCTCGATGCTTTCCACGCTGCCCACGGTAACACCACCTACAGAGACCGGCGCGCGGGGTTTTAAATCACCAATATTGCCGAAACGGGCGCTAATTCGATAACTCCCTTCACGCAATACACCACCGGCGTCGGTGGATTGAAAAGCAAGAAAAACCAGTGCTGCCAGGCCTAACGCCATGAACAAGCCAGAGGTAAATTCAACGGTATGAGAAGTGCGCATGGCAACGTCCTAAACACGAGGGCCTTTGTTGATCGGGCCTTGATATTTAATGCAATGTCCGTTCGATGGTGGTTACAGCATCAATGCCGACAGTGCGAAGTCCAGAATTAAAACCAAAATGGAGCTAATGATGACGGTTTGGGTGGTGGCAATACCTACACCTTCGCCAGTGGGGCGCGCGTGGTAGCCGTAGTACACCGCGGTTAAACCGCATACCAAGCCGAAAACCACAGTCTTCATTAAGCCAGGAAAGAACTCTTTATACAGGCTGACATGGCTCTGCATATTGCTCCAGTAAATCCCTTGTTCTAAGCCCATCCAGTGCACCGCAAAGAGGTAGCTGCCTAAGATGGCTAACATATCGAATAACAAGGTCAAAATGGGGAGTGAAATTACCGCTGCCACCAAACGCGGTAAGACGATGCGCTCGATGGGATCGATGGCCATGAGGTCTAAGGCATCGAGTTGTTCAGTGGCTTTCATCAGGCCGATTTCGGCGGTAATAGAAGTACCCGCCCGGCCGGCGAACAATAAGGCGGCTAATACCGGTCCCAGCTCGCGATATAGTGATTTACCCACAATCGTACCCACGGCCTCGGTGGCACCGAAATCGGTCAGTACATCGTAGGTTTGTAGCGCCAGCACTAAGCCGACGAATAAACCGCCGGTCATGATGATGACTAAAGAGCGAATGCCGACAAAATAGGTTTGTCGCATCACCTCGGCCCATTGGCGTGGGCTAAAGCGCAGGCGTGCCAAGATGCGAAACAGGAAAATCCCCGCCTCGCCGATATGCCGAATAGGTGCCGAGCGTGGGCCGCTGAAGGGCGGCGCTTTGCTGGCTTGGTCGCTGTTTTGATTCATGGCATCGCCAGTAGGTCATCGGCCAGAGAGGCGGCCGGAAAATGAAAGGGTACCGGACCGTCGGGCTGCCCTTTAATGAATTGCTGAACCAACGGCGACTCGTGGGCTGCCAGTTGTTCGGGCGTGCCATGGGCCGCGATGCGACCACCGATGATCAAATAGGCGTAATCGGCCAGTTCGTGCATTTCGTCGACGCTGTGGGTGACGATAATGCTGGTTAAGCCCAGCGCCGTATTCAGGCTGCGAATCAAACGCATGATCGAAGCCTGGGAAATAGGGTCGAGCCCGGAGAGTGGTTCGTCGTAGAGAACGAGCGCCGGGTCGAGAGCGATGGCTCGCGCTAATGCCACGCGGCGCGCCATACCACCGGATAAATGACGCGGCATTAATTCAGCAGCACCCCGTAAACCCACCGCGTGTAATTTGCCCAATACCACCCGCCGAATCAGTGAGTCGTTGAGCTGGGTGTGCTCACGCAGCGGTAAGGCGACGTTCTCGAAACAGGTGAGATCGGTGAATAGCGCACCATTTTGCAACAACACGCCCACCTTACGGCGAAAGCGCTTGAGGTTATTCACCGTCATTTGTGAGATGCAATCACCATCGACTTCTACAGTGCCTTGGGGCGGTGTGATTTGGCCGGTGATGAGTTTCAGGATGGTGCTCTTACCGACCCCGCTGGGGCCCATCAGCGCCACCACCTGACCTCGCTGCACATCCATGGAGATATCATCCAATACCGTGCGCTTTCCTCGTTGGAAGGAAAGATTACGCAACTTCACGATGGTATCCATTTGTTGTTGCTTGTCCGTCATATTATTGCTATTGGGTCATTGCGGGCCGCCATATAGACCGGTTACCGCCAGAAAACTATTCAGGGCTTGCCTACAGACTTACGGGCCAATAGCTACTCTCGCTGCCTATCTATATTTAAGATGCAGGCGGCGAAAACAGCGCTTATTGTGCTCATGTGGCGAGCCCGTGAAGTCGGAAATAGGCTAACTCCATGCCAAACTATCCATCTTAAGCTGACAGCACGGTGAATAACTTCATCCGTGCGTCGGATCGGTACTGATGTGCCGTGGATACACATCAATATTGGTACGATTGTTCTTTATGGCCAGCCAACACCGTTTAAGAACGATTGCGGCTGACATGCTGCGCGGCGTTTTACTGGTTTTCTTCTCGTTCTAGCAGACGATGCAACACAGAAGCGGCTTTCATTGCTGCTTATCCCTGTTGGCCACCGTTTTGCCGTAAAAGCCGTTTCGTTGCGATTAAACTGCCGTAATCTAAGCTTTGAGTTACTGGCCCGCATCACACCAAAATTATGATGAAATCGGGCGGGCAGTCTGGCCTATTTGGCGGGTGCTGGTCTTGATAGAAATCAGGACACCGCTACCGCTCAGTGGCGTGCTGAATCACAGCAAGTGCCGTTAGGTCTTAAATTACTCAGCACAACAGCCTTTTTAGCGGATCACCCGCGTTTGTATCATGCCGTCATTGCTGGCCACCATTGCCGCTGATTGATCCTGCGGCCGATGACGTTAAGCTCCGGGGTTAGCCCGGATAGCCTCTTTTGGCTGGCTGCGGCTTGGCTGTCGATAGTCGATCGATGGCTTGCGTAGCGCAATGAACAATTGTGCTTCTACGGCTTTTCGTGCGAGGTATGGCTATATCAAATTGGGTCGGGCTTGGTGGATATCAATGTGCTTTTATCGTTGATCCAACACCGTTGATGTGATGCTCCGTTGAGCATGACAAGCAAGACCCTTAATCTCGCAGCAAGCCGACGCTACGAACGCACCTGATTGATGCCTTGACCACGCACAATCGCGGGGGTTCCCTTTAAGTTGGCCTCCCTTGGTTATTCCCCTGGCGGGTCGATCACCATTTGAGTGTGGCCATACGCGTGGGCGGGATGTGCTGTATTGGGCTGCGCTTATTTTGCAGCCCTTAAACACTGCCATGGCTTCCCCGCAAATCCGACCACAGGCGGCTGACTCTGGTGGTCGGTCGTCTAGTATAAACGAGTTACCGCAGGCCAGTGGAAACTGGGCCGGCTTATTCCCATTGATCTTATAAGACCATAGAGAGATTGGACTGATGTCACTGTTGAGCCGCGTGCTGAACGATAAAAATAAATTGTTTTGGGTGCTGCATCTGGGCGGCTGGCTAGCCTATGCCACGGTGAATTTTCTCTCGGGTCTCATTCACGAAAAAACTGCTGAATATATTGTACCCACCTTGGGTTACACCTTATTGGGCTTTTGCTTGTCTTTGGCGCTACGTTATTTATACCGCCTGCTGTGGTATCGCAGTTGGCTGGTGATTATTGGTGCCGCGATTCCAGCCTTATTTTTGGCGGCGATGATTTTCTCTTCGCTGCAAACGCTGATTTATATCTCGGTTTATCCCACCGACTGGAAAATCGACAGCTTCAACGATTACCTTGTGAATCTGCCGCTAGCGCTGTATCTCATGTTGGCCTGGAGCGGTTTGTATTTTGGGATTAAGTATTACCGTATGATGCAGCGGCAGTCGGAGAAAGCGCTGAAAGCCTCGGCCATGGCACATGAGGCCCAGGTGAAGATGCTGCGCTATCAGCTGAACCCTCATTTTTTATTTAACACCTTAAATGCCATCTCTACGCTGATCTTGGAAGGTAGCGATAACACTGCCAATGCCATGGTGAGCCGTCTGAGTTCATTTCTACGTCACTCTTTGTATCAACATCCCGCCCATAAAGTCAGTTTAAAGAAAGAATTAGAAGCACTTAATTTATACTTGTCGATCGAGAAAATTCGCTTCCCAGAGCGCTTGCAAGTGACCCAAGATATCGCCGAAAGTGCCCGTGGTGCTCTGGTACCCAGCATGATTTTGCAACCCTTGATCGAAAATGCGGTCAAGTATGCTGTGGCGCCTCGAGAAGAAGGGGGTCATATTACGATTCGAGCCTTAACCCATGGGGGCCAATTGTTCCTGAGCGTATGCGATGATGGACCCGGTTGTGACCCCGATGTGCTAAATCGAAACGAAGAGCGTAATGGTACAGCGGGCAACGGTGTCGGTTTGAGAAATAGCCGGGACCGCTTGTGGGTGCTGTATGGTAAAGAGGCCGGGGTGGAACTGCGCCGCCTGCAGCCCCAAGGCCTATGTGTGACTTTGAATCTGCCTTATGAGCAGGGGAGTGCTGATGTCGCTGAACACGGTGATCGTGGATGATGAACCCTTAGCCCGTCGCGGGCTGGAATTACGTTTAAAAAACATGGCGGATATCGAAGTCATTGGCCAAGCCCGCAATGGGCGAGAGGCGGTGGCTTTAATTCGTGAAACACGTCCCGACTTGGTGTTTCTCGATGTGCAAATGCCCGGCATGGATGGTTTTGCCGTCTTGAGCGAATTGCGGGGCAATGAGCGTCCTATCATTATTTTTGTCACAGCGTTTGACGAATACGCTGTGAAAGCTTTTGAGGCCCACGCCTTAGATTACTTGCTTAAACCCATTGATGATGAGCGTCTACTCGATGCCATTGAACGTGCGCGCCAAGCCCATGCCCAAAGCCGGGCCTGGAATCAACGCCAAGCGTTAAATCGGATGTTGGAAGACTGGCATGGTCGCGAAGGTGAGCAACGGCCGCCCACACGTTTAGCCATTCGCGATGGTTCAACTACTGTGTGGGTCTCTCAAGAAGAAATTGAGTGTATCGAAGCCGCTGGCGATTACATGTGTATTTATGCATACATATATATATA
>JAKSCJ010000367.1 GCA_022360675.1 Lysobacterales bacterium | reverse complement strand
GCTCGTTAGTGTCGAGCAATACTTCGATCTTGAAATATTCGGGTAAAACGGTACTAGGCGTAGTATTTTGTAAGCGCAGAGCTAAACGTACGCCCCCGCTATGCGGTATCCACCCTGAGGCGCCCGCAACGGTATTTGCAGTGAGAATATTATTCGGATTGGTTGCTATTGTAACCTCACTCGTCAGCGGGCTCGCAGTCGAACAGCTATCACCAGCGCTGCTACGATCACGTCGACAAGCCCGAACCTGATAGCGATAATCACCATTGTTTTCACGGTTGATGCTGACACTATCTTTTTCAGAATAGAAGATTCGTGTTTGTGTTTGTGACCGATTATCACCCGACTCAGGCTCGTAATCTTCACGGATTTGATAGTAATCAACTGTAGGATCATTGACTTGATCCCAACTGAGAAAGACACGATTGATAATGCCGCTCTTAACTGCATTAACGTTGCCCGGAATAGCAATGGAAGCATTTTGATTAGGTTCCACATCCACCGATGCGCTGGGCCCACAATATTCAACGCCATCGTCTAGCCGACAGGCGCGAATACGATATAGGTTCGAGGTATTATTGTTTGGGCTTAAGAAACTCGATGTCCAATTGGTGCTAGTGCTAATCGTGTTCTGTGTAACATTCACTTGATATTGGCTGGGTGATCCAGCTTTTGGCGACGCTGGCAACACCAAAAAGTAATCAGGCTTACCTCGCCCACCACTATGATTAAACACGTCAGCAGGATACTGCCATTTCAGCTGAAAGGAGCTACCATTCCAAACGCTAGTAATGTTCTTAGCACGCGTTAAGTCTGGGCTTAATGTCATCAAGCCTGTGCTTTCACCGCATTGCTGCGCCACACAAGCGCGCATCTCAAACTGCACTGAATCTTGAGCTAAATAGCTGGCAACCAGTTGTTCACTTTGTGTATCGGTAACTTCTAAGCGCGTTTGTTGATTATTTGAATCATAAGTATCAATCTCGTAGCGTACTACACCCCAATTATTAGGCACTGCGTCCCAGTTAAAAACAAACGCACCCGATACATTACGGTACACACTAAAATTATTAATTTTGTCGGGGTAACAATAGCTTGGACTGTAAACCGCTAAATGTGGACGTGTACATTCACCGGTAAATGGATTGGCAGCACAAGCGTCAGTACGAGCCCAAAACCAAGTTTCGACCGCTTTTACATTAGAGCAATACATTCCGGTATTGCCACTAAGATCAAGTACATGATCAATACCCGCATGCGCAACGCTATTGCTTGGGTTTTGTATGAGCGTAAGCAGTTCAGAAAACGGGTTACTGCCAAGCGTGTTTGGTTGATCGCTTAAATAGAGGTAATCCAAGTTATCGGGAAAGTTTGCCATCGACAAACTGCCATGAACATCAATATCTTTTAAGATCGCTTCAAATAAGTTGCTATTGCTACTTAAAGAAAAATTCTTATCGAGTGGATTACCACTCGCTGATAAGGCATGTAAGTTATTGAGGTCACTGATCTTATGTGTGCCCGTATTGATCGAGCTTAAACCGGTATAAGAAATATCGAGAATCTTAAGATTCGTGATGATAGTCGAACCAAAGCCCGGCTGTGGACGTAGATCAGGAAAGCTAGCAAGCGGGATATAAGCAATTCGTAAAGACTCGATGGAAGTCACATTATCCATCAAGCTTTCGATCTGGCTAACACTAACGCTGGTATTGGAAATATCTAAAGTCACCAAATCAGCAAGCGAAAACAACTTACTTAAATTGGTAAAAGTATTGTGATTAGGTAAATTTCCACCCGAAATGGTACGGCCATTACTTAAAGCTAATGTGCGCAGCGCCGATAAATGCTGAATACCTTCCAAATCAGCAATATTTTGATTACGACAAGTTAGTGAGTTAATGGTGTTTAATGAAGTCGTGGCGCTATATACCGCACTGACGCAAGCATGTAGCGCCGCATTAACGCTGGCTAAATCTTGAACTTTGGTGGGTGTTACAACATCGCCAAATCCACCGCCACCCCAGGTACTTGCAAAGCCACCAGAAAACCCTTCTCCGCTTAAACCTCGGCTTGGCGCAATAAGATGTTGCCCTAAACTGGCACTTAAGCCCGATGAGAAACCCTCAGATTGCGTTTCATAGATAGCACGCACATGAACATAGTGTCGTCCGGGTTTACGGTCGCGAATACGAATGCTGTTTTTCAGTTGATAGCTGCCATCGTCTTGCAGTTCGGGTGCTACAACAAAGTTTTCGTATTCTTTACCCCCTAAAATCAAAGCTACTTCATAACGCGATAAAGCGTATTGGCTGCCGCTTGAAAACACCGGTGGGTCCCACACCACTTTAAATTCAGTGCCCACATCGGTGCTTGTGTTCTCAGGATAAATAATATGCACATTAGAAACCGCGGGCAATGTGACATCAGCATCATGATTATCTGGATTACAACTGCTCGCTACAAAAGTGCAATCTCCTTGACCAGTAACGATAGCATCGCTATCAGGCCAATCTTGTGCCGCACGATAACTCGACAAGGCATCGAATAAGGCTTCTAAATCACCACCCTGCCCGCTTTCGGCTAAATCAATAATCAGCGCGTTGATTTCATCGCCACTCACATCTTGTGCATAGCTACTACCGGCGCTGCCAAGCATGGCACTTGCAACGATACCCGATAGTAATATTTGTGTAAGACGAGTTTTTCTGGAAAACAACATTCCGTAGCCTCATGACTGCAGCTATAGCTATCCATGAACGGCTTTTACACCATTCAAAACGCTTGCTGATTAATCAAATAAATTGGCCGCCGAGCACTAAGCTCGAACGTATTGACTCTGTTAATGAGTCATTTTGGGGAGGGGAAACACATGCCCTTTTGTGTTCAAGTCATCTCTGAATATTAGCATTTTTTTATATTTTTTTATGCTTCTTAGGCGAGCACTGATTATTTAATATAACCAAATGATATGACAATTTATTAAAAAAGGAAATGCCAAAGTTTAACATTAGATAAATTTGATACTCCATATACGGCAAGGCTAGATAGCTAACGAAATGGTTAATATTTGGGCAAAAGCTTCAACAGCTCATTGGCTATGAAGTCAATCGAGCTAACATTAGCTGGGTTAATGGCCACCACCCAGCACAATTGCTTACCAATAAAACTATTAACGAGACAGGCGCTGAAGATTTTCTTACCGACGAGCAAAACCAAATGATCAAAGAATATTTATCAGGCCAACAACTAACGGTGAACTACGAAGGTAAGAAAGTCGATCGCTAGCGTTTTATCAACTTCTTGAGAGGCTTAATGAATAAACATTGGCAGTATTATTAATAACGAAACAAGGACAGATAACATGGATTCAATTTTATTTGCAGATTATCTCGTGCATCAACAAGACGGCTACTCATACTATCAATTACCGGTAAACCCAGCGACAAACAAACAGGCCCTGTATTTACGGAACCTTCACAAACAGCGCCTGCATTCAGCAGGCTACGCCGGTTACTCTGATGATATTGATCAGGAATACCACGCTCAAGGCACTTATTTTTGCGCCGTTTATGGCAACATCATTGCCACAACTATGAGAGCAAACCTTCGTACTTCACGTAATCGCTTTCCTTTTGAAATGGGTTTGAAAGCAGATGGCACTCAACACGCTTTTAATCAACAATACGATGCCATTGATCTCAATACCTACAGCCTCGATCGCGACTACTATAAACAAGCAACACCTGTGCTCTTCCATCTCGCCGCCAAGTTCGCCATAGCGAATAACGCCAAGCGTGTGTATGGCATGGCAGATACCAGCAATGGCGCGATTATGCGTATTTATCAAGGTTTGCGTTTTGGTTTTTCAGAGGATTTTGCAGAGCCCATTACCTTTGATTCTTTCGTCTATGAAAAAGATCAAAAGCCCGTACCCTGGCACATCATGGAATGGAAAGAAGGCGATATCACCTTAGCAGCCAGCGCGCCTGATTGGCTAACTCTACAGTAAGTTACTGCCGCTCTAAGCACGCAACCAGCACACTTAAAGTGGTGACTAAAAGGCTTTCATAACCCATTAATTTCAAAAAGTAGCTAGCGCTTAAAGGCTGGGTGGCATACAGCATTAAATCGGTCGGTACGATGTTTAAAAAAACGATTAACAATGCGTATTTAAAACCCTGTTTTAACCAGCGCTCTTTATTGGGTATAAAGCGATACAAAGCCACAAACGCGATACTAATGATCACCTGAGCCAATACAAGATAAGCAGTGTATTGCTCTGCATCTTCAATGCGAAACAGGTAGTACAAAGATTGGTATTCGTTTTCAAGCAAGACATTGTGAATGAGGGTATAGCCCACAGACCACAGAATAAACACAATGAGTACGTGCCAGAAAAAGCGCCAAGTCATGGGCAAGCCTAGGAATAAACTACGAAACTATCATGCAGTGTAGTGAAGAAACGAACATTAGGGAAATATCATCGGCGGCCCGCCAATTTCGAAGCTGAATTCTCGGTTGTGGTCGCATGGTTATGAGGCATAAAAAAAAACCCAGCCAAGTAACACTTGAGCTGGGTTTTTTTGTATCTGGCGGAGAGAGAGGGATTCGAACCCTCGATAGAGCTTTTGACTCTATACTCCCTTAGCAGGGGAGCGCCTTCAGCCGCTCGGCCATCTCTCCGAAATGTATCGTTAAGTGTGCCTCAACGAGGGGGAAATAATACTCTTTAATGGGCAGAAGGTAAAGTCTTTTTCACAGTTTCTTTAAAGAAAATTCGTGATAACTAAAGCCTGTTTGGCACGGTCAAAATCGCCATCACATCGAGGTGCAGCAAGATTATTGCAGCAAACCATGGCCGACAGAATCAAACACGTGAACACAGAATTATATTGCGGCTCGAATAACTGATGATAAGGCAAGAAAAAGCAAACTCGAAGGAGCTTTTAGAGTGTTGCTAGGGAAATTAGCCGGTCGGGAGGGGAATTTAAAAGGTTTACAGTCTGGTTTTTTGAAGAGAGAGCACCACAGGGGGCCGTGATGCTGCTCTCTGAAACCACGAGGATTACGTCTGCGTGAAGCGCGCGTAAGTGTGGTGGGATCAACCCTCAGCCAGCAATTGGGCGTTCTCACGCTCACGCTGAATACGGTTGAAAATCTCCTCGCGGTGGATTTCTACATGCTTCGGGGCATCGATACCAATGCGGACTTGGCTACCTTTAACAGCCAAAACTGAGATAACCACATCCTGGTCGATGACCAGCTTCTCTCCAACTCTTCTGGTCAAAATTAACATCGCCGTTTACTCCTCTGCGTCGTCCTCGCTATTACTTGTTCTACCCTCCAGCCCAAAATAAGCCTCGAAGGAGTTATATTGTTTGTATGTTACTACGTTTATTTTCACTGAATTGTAAAGGAATGTCGCGTAAAATCCGCGATTCTTACTGGATTTTTTCACGAACCCACTCCTCTACGGAGGCCAGAGCCTGATCCAGATTCTCCACTCGAGTGCCTCCAGCCTGAGCCATATCGGGTCGTCCTCCTCCTTTCCCTCCTACCTGGGCTGCAACAAAACCGGCTAATTTTCCAGCGTGAATTGAAGCACTTAAAGCTTTCTCCACGCCGGCTACGATGCGAACTTTTTCGTCTTCCACAG
>JAKSCJ010000068.1 GCA_022360675.1 Lysobacterales bacterium | reverse complement strand
TGCCTCGGTGTACGCCCAAAGTGTCACCGCGTTAAGCGCATGGGCAGCCAAACGCCTGGCCTTACCGGTGGATTTAGTCCACGTCTTGCCGCCCCATGGTAAGCAAAGTAATCACAGTGATTTTAGCGGCAGTTTAAATTTGGGCGCACGTTCGGCTTTGTTGAAAGAGCTGGCCGAGCTGGACGAACGCAAAGCCAAGCTGGAAATGGATTGCGCCTGGGCCATCGTAGACGATGCCAAAGCCTGGATGAGCGAGCAGGGCGTGGCCGAAGTGCACAATAAGCTACGCCACGGCGGTTTGGTGGATACCGTTCAAGCCTTAGAGCCTGAAGCTGAGTTCATCATTATTGGCAAGCGCGGTGATGCGGCCGACTTCGCCAAGCTACATTTAGGTTCTAATCTCGAACGTGTGGTCCGTGCTGTGCAAAAGCCGGTGTTAGTGGCTGCGCGAGCTTTCAAACCCATTGAGTCTTTTCTCATCGCCTACGACGGCGGCGACAGCGCCAACAAGGCCGTGAGCTATGTGTGTAATTCGCCCTTGTTCAAAGGTTTAACGTGTCATCTGGTCACCGTGGGCCAACCCAACGCCAGTGTTCAAGCGCAGTGGGAACAAGCCCAAGAACAACTCAAAGCCGCAGGTTTTGATGTTTATGCTGAAGTGCGTGAGGGTAATCCTGATCAAGCCATTCGCGAAAAAATCGAAGCCGCCAATATCGATTTATTACTCATGGGTGCCTACGGCCACACCCGTATTCGTAACTTGATCATCGGCAGCACCACCACCGAAATGGTGCGCAGCTGTGGTGTGCCGGTGATGTTGTTTCGCTGAGTTGTTCTGAATGATATGCCGAGTGATCATCCTGAGTTAGCGATTGGCTTAAGGATGATTGATATCAATCCATAAAAAAACCGGGCTCCTAATAAGGAGCCCGGTTTTTTGTTTGCTTATCGCATATTTTAAGAAACTGCTATTCGAAGCTTGACTTGTCTTAAACCGCGATGTCGGAGCTTTGCCTAGGCCTCGGGGCGTTCCAAGATGGCCGTCACGCCCATGCCGCCTGCGGTACAGATGGAAATTAGGCCGCGGCCTGAGCCTTTTTTCTCGAGCAGGTGGGCCAGGGTTGACATGACTCGGGCGCCGGTGGCGGCGAAGGGATGACCCATGGCCACGCTGCCGCCCACGACATTGAGTTTGTCCATGTCGATGGTGCCTAGCTTTTTATCCAGACCCAAACGTTGGGTACAGAATGCTTCGTCATCCCAGGCTTTTAAGGTGCACAGCACTTGGCCGGCGAAGGCTTCGTGGATTTCGTAGAAATCGAAATCTTGCAGGCTTAAGTCGGCCGCTTGCAGCATCTCAGACATGGCCACAGCCGGTGCCATCAGCAAACCTTCGTCTTCGACAAAATCCACCGCCGCGTTACGGCTAAAGGTGAGATAAGCCTGCACCGGAAGATTATGGGCTTTGGCCCATTCTTCTGAGGCCAATAAGATGCTGGAGGCGCCGTCGGTTAACGGTGTGCTGTTGGCGGCGGTGAGGCTGCCATTTTTGCGATCGAAAACAGTGCGCAAGGTGCCCATTTTTTCCAGCGTGGTGTCGGGGCGAATATTGTTATCGCGGGTGACGCCAGCGTAGGGCACAACCATATCGTCGAACTCGCCGTCTTCCCACGCAGCGTGGGCGTTTTGGTGCGAGTTATAGGCCAGTTGATCCTGGGCTTCGCGGGTCACGCCCCATTCCTTCACCATGCGCTCGCAGTGTTGGCCCATGGATAAACCGGTGCGTGGCTCGGAGTTTTGCGGCGGTTGCGGTGCCAGTTCCGAGAAACTGAAGCCTTTAAACACCTTGAAACGATCTTTCATGGTGCGCGCTTGCGACAGTTTGATCATGCGCTGGGCAAACTTACGACTAAACACGATGGGTGCATCGCTGGTGGTGTCGGAACCACAGGCAATACCGCTATCGATTTGGCCGCTGGCAATTTTCGCGCCTAAGATCATGGCCGACTGTAAGCTGGTGCCACAAGCTTGTTGCAGGGTTACGCCGGGGGTGAGTGGCGATAAATCGGTGCTGAGCACGGCTTCGCGGGTTAGGTTCCAATCTTTGGAATGTACCGTGACCGCGCCACCGATGACTTCGTCAATTTTCTCGCCTTGTAAGTCGAAACGTTCTACCAAACCTTGCAAGGCCGCAGCCAGCATGTCTTGGTTGGATTCGTCGGCGTAGAAACTATTGGAGCGGCAAAAGGGAATGCGTACGCCGCCGATGATTGCAATTCTGCGCAGTTGATTATTAGCCATTGTTTTTCCCTTCTTCGTCAGATGACTCATCGGACACTTCATCGGATTGGGCGGAAGCTGAATCGGTACTGGCTTCTGCTACGCTTTCCGTGTGATTGGTTTCAGGCTCGGGCTCGGTGGTTTCTGTGGCTTGTTGGGCCAAGTAATGCAAAGGACCGCCGCGGAAGGGCGCGAAGCCGGTGCCGAAGATCATGCCAGCATCCAGCAGATCTTCGCTAGCTACGATGCCTTCTTCCATGGCCGACACACATTCGTCCAGGTAGGGTTTCATCAGCGCTTGGGCGAGACTGTCCAGATCGGCACCTTCCACCGCGTCTTTATCTTTCTGCGGCTTGCCTTTCTCCCAAACGTAGAAACCTTCGCCCGTTTTCTTCCCTTTCTTGCCCGCATCCACATATTCTTGCAGCTGCTTGACCAAGTCGCCGGCTTCTTCACCGCGCAAGGTTTGGATGACGGATAAACCCACATCTAAACCCACGGTGTCGGCCAGCTCCACCGGCCCCATGGGCATGCCGAAACGCTCGGCCGCTTTGTCTAAAGCTTCTTTGCTGTGGCCTTCTTGGCTGAGTTCCAAGGCGCGCATCATGTAGGCACCCAACACGCGATTCACCAAGAAGCCCGGGCTGCTCTTGGCGGGCAGCGGGAATTTGCCAATCTGACCCACAAAGGCCGCCGCACGTTGCACTTCAGCGTTGTCGGTGAGATCGGGGTCGAAGATGATTTCCACCAGCGGCATTTTAGCCACCGGATTGAAATAGTGAATGCCCACCAGGCGCTCGGGGCGTTCCAGGTCGGCGGCTAAATCACTCAAGGGTAGGGCCGAGGTATTGGTGGCCAAAATGGCGTGTTCACGCATTTTGGGCTCGATGTCGGCGTAGAGCGCTTTTTTGGCTTCCAGGTTCTCGAAAATGGCCTCGATGATGACATCGGCACGGCGCACGCCATCGCCTTTCACATCGGGACGCAGGCGAGCTAATGCCGCCCCCACTTTGGCTGGCGTTTTCAGCTTGCGTTTGAATAAGGATTTCGCCCGCTTCATGGCCGGTTCGATGTACTTCATCTCGCGGTCTTGCAGGGTCACATCCAAACCGCGCAGCACACACCAGGCGGCAATATCGCCACCCATCACACCGGCACCAATCACATGCACGCGGCGGGCTTTGAACTTGCTGGCTTTGCCTTCGGCTTTTAAGCCTTCCATCAGGCGGAAGACACGGCGTAAGTTCTTGGAGGTATCGCCACAAATTAAGTGCGCTACATTATTGGCTTCGGCTTCTAATAAGCCTTTCACATCGCCGCCGTGTTCTTCCCAGGCATCGATCAGCGCATAAGGCGCTGGATAATGGCTGGGATTGGCTTTCTTGGCGGTTT
>JAKSCJ010000351.1 GCA_022360675.1 Lysobacterales bacterium | reverse complement strand
TTGGGCCACGATATGCACGGCATCGGCAATTTCTTGCAGCCGGCACGAGTGAAATAAATCTTCGTTTAAATGATGGGTGTCGCCGTGATCACGAAAATTCAGGCGAAAGATATCAAAGCCATGGCGATGCAAATTACTGGCCGACGACAACAAGTAATTGGAGTCCACACTACCTTCCCAACCATGCAATAACACCACCAAGCCTTTGGCTTGTTGATGTTTGGTCGGTGTGGCGTAGCCCAGTAATTTGACCCCTTCCGGGGTTTCGATGATCTCGGCTTGGGCGTTGCGTCGCAGTTGGGCACTGCGGCGTCCCACCACTGCCTTACGTACCGGGCTGCTGGTGAGAATCGACTGAATATGGGCATTCCGCATGCCCATGCCGGGGCGAAAAGATGGCTGCGCGCGGCTCATGATGCTTCCCCCTGAGTAATTTGATGCTCTGCCACAGCATAACCTTGTTCATAATGCCGGCGAACGACATTTTCGGCGGCTTGTGCTAATTCGCGCGATGTCATGCCAACCGAAGCAATGGGCGCTGCCACAATCACTTCGACCATAGCTGGCGGGCCGCCTAATAAACGGAAAAAGTTCGCCATAAAATGCTCGCCCGGCCAAAAACCTAAGCTTTTATCCACCACACCATCGACGCTGTAGCGCAAGGCAATAGGCTCCACCGCCACATTGGCTTGCACCGCGGCTGCCAGTAAGCGATGGCGAAAACGCGCCACTCCATTCACCTCAGGCACGCCGCCTTCAGGAAAAATGGCCACTTTTTGCTGTGCGCGGAGTTTTTGGGTCATGGTGTTGAGCACCTGCTGCGCAGAATCACTACAGCCTCGTGCCACATACACTGTGCGTGCACGCGTCACCAGCCACCCCACCACTGGCCAGCGACTGATTTCGGCCTTGGCCACAAAACGCATAGAGCGTAAAGACAGCAGCGAGACAATATCCAACCACGATAAATGGTTGGCCACCACCAATACGGCCTGGCGGGTCAACTGGCCGTGTACTTGCACTCGCAAGCCAAAAATTCGCAACAAACCTCGGCACCACCAGCGCGCGACCTGGTCTTCAACCGTTAATCCGCCCCATGGTCGGTCACGCAAGGCGGGCATTTGTGCCACCACAGCCAAAGGCAGTGCTAACAGCAAATGGATAATCAACCATGGCAGGCGATACAACAAGCGCCAGCGCAAGCCCGAATACAAAGCCGGACGATGGGCGAAGAACGATTCGGAAGCGGTTTCAGCTCGAACACTGGATGAGCGCATTATTTACCTTCAGAAGTGGTGATTCCTGCAGATGCTTGGGTTGCGGCCGCAGCTGGGCGTTCATTGCCACATTGCCAACAGCTCTCGAAACTGGCGGGGACTTTTTCCGAACAGTGCTGGCATAGCCAGTCCTGCTGTTTTGGCGTTGCGGCTTGGCGCATACGCTCGACGATCGCCTGGGCTTGAGCTTCTTGCATAGCGGGGACCCAAACCGAGGGGGCCGCACCTTCGCTGAACAAGATTTCCACCGCCACGCCCCATAACTCCATACCTCTTAGCTGCGGTGTTAAACCTTCAGCTTCCAGCGCGGTGGCCATCGTGGCGGCTTGCAGTGGATGATCGGCCGTGAACACACATTTCCAGGTGTGTAATTGAGTCATAGTTTGACGCTCGTGGTTGCTGGCTTGATGAAACCTTAGTTGATTTCGGCACGCTTGTAACCACACTTTGGCCCGGCCGTAGCGGTTTGGCCGCTACCACTGCGTCGTTTCGTGCCCTATTGGCCGCCCCTATTGGCCGCCCCTATTGGCCGCCCCTATTGGCCGCCCCTATTGGCCGCCCCTATTGGCCGACTCTATTGCTAGGCTCTAGCTGGTCCACCCTTTTGCCAGCATCTATTTTAGCCCTGCTTGATCAAAACTGCAGCAACAGCTGCGATCAACAGCACAAAACGAAACTAAAGAAGCGGCCAAAAGCGCAACTAACGCGATGGCGTGGATGAAGATCTTCGATATGCCGATACCGTACTGCGCTGACTACCAGCAGCCCCGCACTGGAAAAAGCCGCGCTTCGGCCCCATCTCAATGCCGGATCCAACTAGGTAAGACTTACCGTGTCTACGCATCAGGTTAAACTGGCAGACAGTGGCCAAACGTTTTCGGTAAACGAAGACGAAACCATTCTGACCGCTGCACTGCGCCAAGGCGTTGTATTGCCTTATTCATGCCGCAACGGCACCTGCGGCAGTTGTCGCGGTGAATTAGTGGAAGGTCAAATCGGCTACCCTTACAACCCGCCCGCTGCGCTGAAAGCTCAAGAGCAAGAAGACGGCCACATCTTATTGTGTCAGGCGGTACCGCAGGGCGATGTCACCATTAAAGCGCGCGAACTCGACGCTGTGGGCGATATTCCCGTGCGTATGCTCCCCACCCGAGTGAAAACCAAAGAGCAATTGGCGTCCTCGGTGGTGCGTTTGCATCTCAGCTTACCCAAGGGCCAGCGCTTGCAATTTTTAGCTGGCCAATATGTGGACATTCTGCTTCAGGGCGGGCGACGGCGCTCGTTCTCATTGGCATCGGCTCCCCACGAGGAAGAACATCTGGAATTGCACGTGCGCCACGTTCAAGGCG
Organism: Lysobacterales bacterium; assembly: GCA_022360675.1. Taxonomy (GTDB): domain Bacteria; phylum Pseudomonadota; class Gammaproteobacteria; order Xanthomonadales; family Wenzhouxiangellaceae; genus JAKSCJ01. Next base: position 8,431 of record JAKSCJ010000351.1, on the reverse strand, counting down.
GCGACTTTACCGGTTATGTGTTCGACGAAATGCCCGAACGCACCATTTTGCGTTTAGAAGGCCCGTTGGGTACGTTCTTTGTGCGTGAAGATTCACCACGCCCGATGCTGATGATGGGCGGTGGTACCGGCTTTGCGCCATTAAAAGCCATGGTCGAACACCTCATCAATAGCGGCAATACCCGGCCGATCCATTTGTTCTGGGGCACGCGCACTGCCGAAGAACTCTACATGGACAACTTACCCAAACAATGGGCCGAGCAGTACGACTGGTTCCAATACACGGCCGTGTTATCGGAGCCCGAAACCAGTACCGATTGGAATGGCGAAACTGGCTTTGTGCACGAAGCCTTAGTGCGTGCCTACCCTGAGTTAGCTGGCTTCGATGTTTATATGAGTGGTCCGCCCATCATGATCAACTCGGCGCGCGATCGCTTTGCCGAGGCGGGTTTACCCATGAATCAGCTGTACTACGATTCCTTCGATTTCACCCCTGATCCGGGCGATGTGAAAATCAAAACGGAAAAGGTACCGGTTGTCCAATAACTGCCGCCGCAAGAACCACGGCGGGGCGTTTAAGACGCCCCATAAAAAAAACGGGCCGTTAAAGCCCGTTTTTTTATGCTTTTAAAATGCGCTCACCCAATTAAATTTAACCGACCGCCTCTACTTTAAGCGAAATCAGTCAATGGCATGTAACCGTTGGTCTTCGTTAATGGCGACTAGGCGTAATCTTTAGGTGCATTCAACAAGGGTTCGCTAGGTGTAGCGGCCGGCACCGGTGCACCATGGTTATGGTTCGCATCACCAGCGGGCAGCACCTGTGGAATTCCACCCTGCTCCATTTTCAGCGCATTGCGGTAACAAATCAGTGCCGCCTCATTCTCGCCGCGTTCAGTCAGAAAATCACCTAAAGAACGATAAGCCTCGGGGTTTGGATCTAAGGCTAAACTGCGCTCGTAGTGATCGCGCGCCTTACCCCACAAGGCTTGCTGACGGCATAAACAGGCCATCACCCGTTCTAACTCGGCGTCCTCAGGATGCTGTTTGCGCCAGCTTTCACACTGAACTAAAGCTTTCTTGGCATCGGAGGTGGCCAAACGGCCATAGGCCGCTACCAAGCTGGGTTGCCAATCGCGTTTGAGCGCCTTGGTCACCAAGGCTAAGGCCCATTCAGGGTGGCGCGCGTGTTCGGCTGCGCGCGCATAAGCCGCCAATACAGGCGCTTGTTGCTGAATATTTTTCGGCACCGACTGCCACAACGATGGCAGATTGGAGTGCCCATGCTCAGCGGCTTGTTCTAAAGCTAAAGCCGTGATTTGGGCGGCTTGGGTTTCGTCGATCAGCTTACGCTTGCGCAGATCGGGCAAGATGGTCAGCGCACCGCGCCAGTCGTCTTGGGTGCGGTAACACAGCAACAACATACGCAGTACTTGATCATGACGACGGCCATAGCGGGCTCGCAGTTCGGTCAGTAGCTGCGCCGCTTCTAGCCAACGCTCTTCATTAATCAACACGCGGGCGCGGGTTAAACCGATAAGTAAGCGAGTTTTCTTGGCACCGTCGTCGGCGGCTTCTAAATAGGCCTCGCGACGGCGTTCCGCATCTTGGCCCTGGGCCGAACGCGCCGCAGCCAAATAGCCTGCTGGGCTATTTAAATGGCGCGCTGAACGCAGCAGGGTTTTCTCAGCTTTTTTCCAATCACCTTCAGCCAGCGCTAGTAGGCCATTTTCCAAACCACGACGCGCCAAGCGATTCGCCAAGCGTCGCGGCGATTCCAACAACCATGCGCTAAACCACAAAGCGATGAATAAAATCAAAAACCCTAAGGCCATGGCGGCCACGGTGGTTTCTAACACCCAGTCGAAAATAACGATTTCTACATGACCGGGGTTTTCGTACAGTATCGGCATTAACCATGCGGCCAAAATGACCAAGGCCAACACGATCAAATAGTAAATCCAGGTCTTCACGCGCCCCCCTCACTGCGTTGGGCACGCAATAGTTCTTGTAAACGCTCTTCAGCTTGCCCCACCGCCGGTAATACCATGCCAAAGGGTTCTTGCTGTAAATCTTCCAGCAGGGTTTGCACAGGCTGTAGTTGCTCATCGACACCGGTGCCATAACGCGCCAAGATGTCGGCTGCATGTTGGGTATGACGCTGCACCGCCGCTTCATCATTAACCACCAAAGCCGCTTGTACAGCCAACAAGTGCAGCCGCAGTGCCTGCTGTAAGACATCGACACTGGTGCGATCTAATTCCTCAGCACGACGCACGGTAAAGGTTTGGCGACCCATGAATTTGAGCTTATCCCACCAACCCGCCGATTCGGTGGGCTCACTGGGCTGCGCCGCCGTGGCCGGAATCCACTGGGGCAGCAAAGCCAGCTGTTGTTGAATGGCATCGATATAGCCAGAGTTATCGGGCACGGCAATGGACTGAATACGTCGCAGCTCCTCATCGATGACGCTAATCACCGTGGCCGAACGTTCGTCGGCTTGCTCTAACAATAAAGAACGGGCGGCTTGATAGTGCTCTATTGCCGAGGTTACTTGCTGTAATTGCACTAACTGCAAACGGCCCACGGCCAGTAAATCGCGGGCGGCTTGCCAACGCAGTAATACTTTGGGTTGCTGGGCACGTTTGAGATTATCGATACGCTCCAACAAAGCATCTAAACGGCTTTGCAAAGCTTCAATACGGGCTTGTTGACTATCGACAGTGGCCATGCGGCCTTCCACCTTGGCCAGCAAATCTTGTTCGGCAGCCCGGGCTTGGGCCAATTGGCCACCCACCTGGCGCACTTGTTCACTCACCGAGGTCCGCAGTTGTGCCAGCTCCTGCTCTAGCGTGCTGGCTTGCTGCTGCAAGCTTTGATCTTGCTGCGCCAACAATTGCTCTAAACGATCTTGAAACGCGCTTTGCTCGGCTTGCTCCAGCTGGCTCAAACGTTGGTGCCCCCAATAAGCACCAGCGGCCAATGCCACACCCAACACTAATGACAACCAAGCCACCCCCGCACCGCCCGAGCGTTTACCCTGGCTTTGCGATGATGTGCGGTGTGCGGTGTTTGAGTGTTCAGCTTTCGGCGGCTTAGCCTCAGGCGCAGGTGCCTGATCCGATGTGGAACTATCGTCAGCGGCTGCCTCAGGCGCTACCGTCTCAGTAACCGTGGATTCTGTCCCTGCTGCTGAGTGATCTTGAGCATTGTGCTCGACGGCGTCGGTGTCCTGCGCCGAGGTCTCAGCATCGGTCTTGTTTTGCATGATTAATCGTTCGTTTACAGAAGTGATAAAAACTAACCCTCAATGCTAACTCATCGTTGTTAGCGCTGCATGGTTAGAGTGTCAAAATTTGTGCGGATATAAGCCGCGATACGCGCGTTTTCGGGCGGCGCAATAACAACGCTATTTACGACACCAAAATCGGCAGCCTGTTCCGCCACCCTTTGCGAGGGCAACAGCATGGTGCCCGCTGCTACTCGTTGCCACAGTGATGCGCTGAAAACACGGTGTAAATAACGTAAACCTTGGCTACTGGTGACCAAGCTCAACAACGCACCATGCTGAGTTTGTAAATGCTGCAAAGTATCGGCTGGCGGTTCGGGCTCCACGCGGTCGTAAACCATCACCGTTTCCACCAGTGCGCCACGCTGTTGTAGTGCTTGGGCAAGTAAAGTGCGGCCGCCGGGTGCGGCTAAAACTAAGACACGCTGCCCCGCTTGCATACGTAGTTCTGGCATGGCCAACAAGGCTTCGGTGGTGTGTTCTTCAGCAGGGCAAATAATTTCTCGCACGCCCAAAGCACGTAAAGCGCGTGCCGTGCCATGCCCAGGGCAAGCGCAACGCCACCACTGGCGTTGTTCCTCAGGAATATGTTGCAGTACGCCCACCGCGTGGCGACTGGGGAAAAAATACAAATCAGCAGGGCTGACCAACGCCGCAGCAAGCGCCCCTTGCCATGGGCGCAATTGGGGCTCGCTGGCCGGCAACATACAAACTTGCAGCGGCAATTCTGCCAGCAGAGCAGCCAGTGCGCGGCTGTCTCCCGCAGGCCGAGTCGTAATTAATTGCGCTGGCGCGGCATCCTTGTTCATGGGTGAAAGAAACCATGGCCCAGAAAAATACTATTGTACTCTGGAGCCATCAGCGCTTGTGGTGATAAAACTCAAGACACTTGCAGCGCTGTGTTATCGTCTGCGCTATCGCCTACCCTCAAGACCTCGTTTAATCGACACCATCGAGGTAATGCCGCAAGCGTTTATAGGCACTGCGTTTGTAGGCAGGAAAAAACGGTCGCGACGACCAACCCACCGTTAAACCACGAGATGAAATCGCCGTTTTGGTATAGGTTTGCTCCCAAAAATGCTCTTTGTGGCTTTGGCAATAGGTTTTCCGCAAATAACTGCCACGCTTGCGCGTGCGCTCACAATGCACTCTGGGGTCGTTCATGGCGACTTGACCTTCCGTTTCGATAATTTCCGCCACCTCCACACTAATAATGACATCGTGGCGCTTGTAATCTTTATTCGTGAGAATTTCCGATTTATCAATCGCGCTGACGGTGTGACAAGCAAAGAAACCAAAACCTGCACAAAACACCAACCGCATCGTCTTCATATGCATTTAATCGCTCCCCTGCGATAGCTTTATCCATTAAACACTTAAGCTTTTTTTCGAGATCAGGACTCATTCCAACCTCAATGCGGACCCGTTTAAGTGAACAATACTTTCAATTCTTCTTATCTTAAAAATACGGATCTTAAAAGGTGACAGACAAAACGACAAAAGCCCGGCATTGCCAGGCTTTGTCTTCATAAAACGGGCTTACTTCGATGCAAGAAGCCACCAATATTAGCGACTCTAAGTGTATTACCAGGCAGTCGCGAGGTGCAGCACGCTCACTTGAATCAAGCATTGTCACTATAGTTTGCAGGCGCCAACTTGGCGGCCATGCAGCCAGCGTTTGATATTCGCTACGCCACCGATTCTCTTAAATTGGCTGAGTCTTAGCGGGTGATACCGTTGAGATAACGCCACATGGTGCGCTGGTTGCGGGTACGTGATACATCCGCCTCGTGCAGTGTCAGGCAGAAGGTTTCTTTTAGGTGGCTACCGGTTTTGCGGGTTTTGTGGCAAGTGATGCGTTCGTCTTCCAGCGAGATTTCGCCTTCTTTTTTCACCAACTCAATGACACCGGCGCTCATTAACAGGCCACTTTTGGCGCGGTGGTAAGTCACGTCGTCACCCTGCTTCAGCACCGCAAAAGCGCTGCTGCTGACCATACACGCCAGCAAAGCGATTAGGAAAAAATTGACTCGTTTCATTGCATTACCTCTTAACTTCATAGATCGTCGCCGATAGTGTGAACTACGGGCAAGATGCGAACAGGGACCACATCCTTATCAACAATAAGACCTGCATCATCCGCTGATTAATTCATCTATTTTTATGATTCTACAAAACTTTCGCCGCATTATCTTGGCTCGACCCGAGTCCCGGTCGAGCCCATCGTGGCATAAGGCAAGGCGTGATCACTTAACCGTGATCACAAGCTTGGAAGCCGGTACGAGAGCCCGTGCGTTTAACCGTGCGGCATTTACGCTCTTTCTTACCTGAAGACTCGTGCCCCCCGTCTTTGGTTTCCTGGTTGGAACAGGCGCTCATGGTCGCAATACACGCCACAAGCAGCAGGCTGCGTAAAATCAGTCTTGTCATTATGGTTTAGTCCATTTTGTTATGAAAGATTTCGTAGTTATAGTTATAGCTCAGGAAGGCATCGTACGCAAGAGTTCGTAGGTTATTTTTCGTCGTTTTGTAAAAAAATCTCAATTTTCTTATCAATATGAATTCATTGAAGTTTTAGACAAAAAAGGAAATTTCAAAAAAGTGGAAACGCAGAAAAAAAACAAAAAACCGCGCACCTAAAACAGGTAACGCGGTTTCTCTTGAACACAAGGCTGCGAAGCTCAGCTTAAAAAATCAAAGGTTCCTTAAAGGCCCAAGGCTTAAGTTCTAGGCTAAGGCTTAAATCTTAAGCTTGGCCCGCCGCTTCTTTGAGTTGCTGTGCTAAGGCATCAATAGTGGTTTCGTCATCGGGGCCGGTGACTTGGGTATCGCCACGGTGAATCTTGCCTTGCTCATCACCCAATAAGCCGTGCAACTTAAAGCCGCTCTCCACAGCTTCGGCAAATGCACCGAAGGGCGTGTGGCAGTCGGCTTCTAAACGCAGCGCTAAACGACGCTCCACATTCACAATATTGGCTGTGTCTATATCGTGTAATGGCGCTAAAGCGTCAATGGTGGCTTGGTCGCCACTGACACATTGCACCGCCACTGCTGCCTGGGCCGGAGCTGGCAACCATTGCGGTGCGACTAAGCGTGAACGGATGCGTTCATGCAGTTCTAAACGCTGCAAGCCTGCCGCCGCCAACACAATGGCATCGTATTGGTCTTCGTCCAATTTACGCAGGCGCGTATCTACATTGCCGCGTAAATCTAAGACTTCCAGATCGGGACGTGCCGCTAACAGCTGCAAACGACGGCGCAGGCTAGAGGTGCCCACTCGTGCGCCCTGCGGCAATTCGTCGAGGGTGGCGTACTTGCCACTGACCAAAGCATCGGCGTGGTCGGCGCGCGGCAAAATGGCACACAAGGTGAAGCGGTCGTCCATATCCACAGGAATATCTTTCATGGAGTGCACCGCCAAGTGGGCACGCCCATCGAGCATGGCTTGTTCCAGCTCTTTTAAGAACAGCCCCTTACCGCCAATGGCCGCCAATGGCCGATCGAGAATTTGGTCCCCTTTGGTGGTTAAAGGTAGCAATTCCACAGAAATTGGGTCGGCGCTGTCCGCATGGGCCTGGGTTAACAAAGCACGTACATGCTCGGTTTGCCACAAGGCCAGGCGGCTTTCTCGGGTTGCTATTATCAACGGCCGGCTCATGAATGCTCCTTCAAATATCGTCTTAGTTCAGGTAAGTGACGCCTGGATACCTCCAACTGCACACTGCTCCCTCGCAGCGACAGCAAATGACGCCCTTGTTGATTCTCCAGCCCTTGCAAGCGGTGTCGTGCCACTAAGGCGGAGCGGTGAATACGCAGGAAAAAATCGGCGAATTCCTGCTCTAATTTAGCTAAAGAAATGTCCACCACGGTTTCCCCTTGTTCGTAATGCACCGTGGTGTATTTGTCTTCAGCCACACAACAAATAATGTCGTCTAAGTCAATCAGCTGTATGCGGCTACCCACACGGGCTCGCAACCAACGCGGCTCGTGTTGTTGCCCGGCACAATAGCGCCGCGCGCGCTCTAAGGCTTCTTGCAAACGTTCTTGGCGGACGGGTTTAACGAGGTAATCCACCGCCGCATGGCCATAAGCGCTTAAGGCATGTTCTTCATACGCGGTGGTAAAAATCACCACCGGTGCATGGCTTAAGCTACGCAACCTGGCCGCTAAGCTTAAGCCGTCGCCATCGGGCATGGCGATATCCAGCAGCGCCACTTGGGGCTGATGGGCATGAATCGCTTCCCAGGCGTGCTCTACATTGTCGGCCTCCGCCACCAGCTGAACGTCGCGACATTGCCCCAGCAAACGTTTCAAGCGGGTGCGTGCCAGTGGCTCATCATCGACAAGCAAAACCTTTAACATCGATACCGCCCCCGTAGAATGGTTCCCCGTTAGATGGAATTGGTATGCCTTATTTGCGCGCCAATCCAGATCCTTAACCCTAGTTGTGGCTAAGCTAAAGCAGATGGCTGGTCGATAAAGGCAATATGATTTGCGCTCGATACTGCCCGGCTTGTTCATCGCTGCCGGGTTCTTCGCTGGTGCGTAAGCTCGCGGCGCCAGCATAGCGTATTTTCAAACGTCCGCGCAGGTTCGCCAAGGCGATACCCGACTCATGCACCGTTTGCGCTGCCGAGGCCGCAGGCGGTAGCGGATTTACCACTTCCAACACCAGCTCATTATCGCGCCGATACCCACAAACCGTAATGCAGCCCCCCTGGCGACAACGTTGGATACCATGAATAATGGCGTTCTCCACCAGTGGTTGTAGCATTAGTGGCGGCACCATGAGTTGCTTTGGTATGTCGTCTAGCACCCATTGCACCTGCAAACGTTCGCCGAAGCGCAGCGCTTCAATGGCTAAGTAACTGCGACACAATTCTAGCTCTTCACCTAAGCTGATGGCTTGCTCAGGATCACGCAGCGCACCGCGCATTAAGTCCGATAAATTCTCCACCGCCTGCTCGGCTTGCTCGGGTTGTTCCACCGTTAAGGCGGCAATGGAGTTCAGGCTGTTGAACAGAAAATGGGGTTGGATTCGCGCCTGCAGTGCTTGAAAGCGAGCCTGGGCTTGTACTTGCAAGCCTTCTTGCCACTGCCGATGCATAGCCAGGTAGCGCAATACAACACCTGCGATCAACGC
>JAKSCJ010000010.1 GCA_022360675.1 Lysobacterales bacterium | reverse complement strand
GGGGAGCTGCCGTAACCAGCGAAACTGCCCTGGTTTGCGGTTGCGCAGTGCTTGGCGTTCCTCGGGGCTGAGTTGGCGCCAGCGTTCACGTAGTGCTTTGCGCTGCTCGGGGGGGAGCTCACGTAAATGACGCAGACTGTTGCGAATACGTGAGCGCTGCTCGGGTGGCAGATCCTGAAACTGGCGAAAACGCTCACGCATTTGTTCTTGTTGTTCAGGGGGCAGGGCTCGCCAAGCTTGGAAACGGTGACGCAATTGTTCGCGTTGTTTTGGCGTGAGGTCTTCCCAGGTTTCCAGTGCCGCTAATATTTTGCTGCGTGTCTCGTTATCGAGCTCAGACCATTGCTCGGCCCACGGGGCCAGCGTGGATTGCCAGTGCGGATCCAATTCCGACCACTCCTGGGCTAAGATCTGGCTGCTGTTGGCTAACAACAACGCGCCAATGCCGTACTGAATTGCGTGTTTTATGAGGCTCATAGTCGATACCCGTTGTGCACTGAGTCCTGGTGTTTGGTTTGGTTGTTAAGCGTTTAGATGGTGCTGTCCAATTCTTCTTCGAGCCACGCGTAAAATTCCAACTCCTCGTCCAACAGCAAGAACTCATCTTCGGCGAGCAAAGCGAGATCGCTAATCGATGCGCCGTTGTCGGCATCGGCGACCATTCCCATAGCGGGAATGCCTGAGGTAGGAGTGCCCATGGCGGAAATATTAGTAGGTAAGCCATTCTGGCTACCCGGTATCAACACAATGGCCAACAGTAAAGCTGCGGCTGCTGTGGCTAAACCACCGCCGGCCCACCATGCCCGGCTTTGCGTTTGACTGCGGCTCTGGCCAGCGCTGCGCAAGGCGTGCTGGCGTGCGCGTTGTAATGCCAATTGTGTCGATAAATCCAATTCGTCGACAGCGCGATCCAGTTGCTCGGTGAGCTTGATGAATCCAGCGTCGGCATGCGCTTTTTGCGAAGCGGGCTTTGGAGTTGAAGGGGTTTTCATCGAAAATCCTCCAGCGCGGTGCGTAGTTTTTGAATAGCGCGAAAATAGTGTGTTTTGACACTACCAGGAGTCACCCCCATGGCAGTGGCGGTCCTAGCCACATCTAAGCCTTCCCATTCGCGTAGCAAAAAAGCTTCGCGCTGGCGGCTGGGTAAGCTGCGCAGCAAGGCTTCGGTAGCTTCGAGCATATGCTGATTGTTCAGCGCTTGCTCGGGAAGCTCGCCATGAACATCGGGCGGTTCCCAGTCCACTTGGGCTTGTTGGTCTTCATCAAACCAGCTGAACCAAGCGCTCACCCAGCGTTTACGTGTGGTTTGGCGTCGCCCGTAATCGCGCAGCCGGTTACTTAAAATACGATAAAACAAAGGTCGTCTTTCGGCGGCGGGTTTGTCGGCGTATTTCTTCACAAAGGCCAACATACTGTCTTGCACTGCATCTAAGGCGTCGTCGCGATTATGGGTGGCCAGCCAGGCCATTTGCCACGCGCGTTTTTCTACCGCAGCGAGAAAATCATTCAGACTTTCATCGGCATCGGTGGCGCTTTGCTGGTGCTGGTTAAGCATGAGCTGATGGCTTTGGGGCATGGTTTCCATGGGTTGCTAGGGTGGCCTTTAGCCATAACAACGCGAGTGGTTGGCTGTGGTTGACAGCGCGCAAGAAAATGCTAGCGCCCATGCGCTTTGGTGCTTGTTGGGCGTTGCTTTGGTGGGCTCTGGGTTGCCGCTGTGGCCGGGCTACCGTGCAGCGCTTGCAAGGCTTCTAAGGGTGTGGACTGATTTGGTCTAATTTGATTTGAATCATCACGATTCAGGCGGCCGAAGTCTATTGTGTACGCAGGATAGTTACTGTACTCGATGGGAAGGCTAGGATGTGTGCCGATATTCGTCATTTTGCAAATCACCACGCTCAGCTCAGTGAAACTGTGATGCAAGATTCACCCATACAACGTCTTGATCCCGAATTAATCGCTCGTTACGACGTTAGCGGACCACGCTATACATCGTATCCTACCGCGGTTCAATTTACCGATCAGTTCGACGAAAAATCCTTTGCCCGTGCGGTTGGTGATTCCAATGGTGCGCCTATTCCTGCGCCATTGTCGATCTATGTGCACGTTCCTTTCTGTCGGCAGCTGTGTTTTTACTGTGCCTGCAATAAGCTGGTAACCCAAGATACCGCCAAAGCGGTGGAGTACTTGGATTTACTAGAGCGCGAGGCCCAGCTGCACAGCAAGTTGGTGGATCCCGACCGCGAAGTACGCCAGCTCCATTTAGGCGGCGGCAGCCCCACCTTTTTAGACGATGCGCAGCTGGAGCGTTTGATCGGCATTTTGGATCAATATTTCAAGCTCAATCGCCAAGGTGAGTGGAGTATTGAAATTGATCCACGCACAGTGACCGTTGAGCGCATGAAGCACTTGGCCAAGCTGGGTTTTAATCGAGTCAGCTTTGGTGTGCAAGATATCAACGAAGCCGTACAAGCCGCGGTGAATCGGGTACAAAGCCTGGAAGAGACCCGCGCTTGTATTCAGGCCGCTCGCGATGTGGGTATGAAGTCGGTATCGGTCGATTTAATCTACGGTTTGCCACTGCAAACGCTGGAAAGCTATAGCGAAACCCTAGACGAGGTGGAGCGCTTGGCGCCCGATCGTATCGCCATCTATAACTACGCCCATCTGCCCGAGCGTTTTAAGGCGCAACGTTTAATTCAGCGTCACCAACTGCCTTCGGCGGAAACGAAGTTGTCGTTGCAGGAATTGATTCGCGAGCGTTTGTTGGCGGCAGGTTATGTGCATATCGGGATGGATCACTACGCTAAACCCGACGACGAGCTGGTCAACGCACTGCATAACGGTAGTTTGCAGCGTAACTTCCAGGGCTACTCCACCCATGCTGAGTGCGAAATGATTGGCATGGGCGTGTCTTCTATCAGCGCGATTGGTAATAGCTTCGCCCAGAACTCACACCGCTTGCCCGAGTATCGGGAGCGGGTATTGGCGGGGCATATTCCCATTATTCGGGGTTTGCACTTAAGCGAAGACGATCAAGTGCGTGCGCAGTTAATTTCGCAGATCATGTGCCAGATGAAGATCGATAAAGACGATTTCCTGCAGCACTTTGGAGTGGAGTTTGATCGCTATTTCGAGCGCGATATCCATGCGCTAGAGCACCAGCTCAAGCAAATGCAAGACGATGGCCTGCTGGAACCCTACGATACGGGATACCGAGTCAGCGAAACCGGGCGTTACTTCTTACGCAACGTGGCCATGTGTTTTGATCGCTATAACCAGGCCAGCGAGAAGTTTTCTAAGGTCATCTAATACACTCGTACCGGCCGCACTAAAATACGAGTACCACGAATCGTTCTATCAAAAAGCCCGGCTAATGCCGGGCTTTTTTGTATCTGCGTATGCTGAAGCTGGCGGCAGCATCGGTTTATACCGAGTTTTCCAGCTTGCCCTGTTTTTTCAGCTCATCTTTTTTGCGTTCTTGGATATAACCCAAATTGCGCTTGTAGATGGCCGCTACTTTGTCGATACCACTGTCTTGTAAGAATCCTTCATTGCCGGCAGCGGTGAAGGTGGCGTAAATACCCGAAGCGCTCATTAAGGCGGCAGAAACCAGGCGAGTGTCCATGCCTTGGTTTTTCATGTCGTTGGCCAAATCGATGAAGCGCTGGGTGGCTTCATTATGCGCTTGTAGTTCGGCTTGCCCTGGATTTTCGTTACTCATGATAGTAGACGTCTGTTATTTAAGTAAAAAGGCATTATACAAGCCCGCATGCTGAAGGCTGTGGCAGCTCAGCTACAGAAATCTCAAAAAAGCACTATATATTGCTCTGCCCGGGCCTTTGGGATGGGCGATCATCATCTTTTTTTCTGCCGTTAATCGTAAAACAGGCAAAAAATCCAAGAACCATAGCAGCGCACGGGGTATGATCCGAGCATAAGAGCGTGAAATGCTTGTACAAATGTAATGAGTTTTTTCTATATTGAACTGGCTTTTAGATGCTAAAAAAGCCGCTCGTGGCGACTTTTTTAAGCATGCTGAAAAACACTGAGCTGCCGAGGACGACAGCCAGTACTAGCCAATATTAAGCTCGCGACTTCAAGCGACGCGCCATCATGACCATGATGCCTAACATTAAGAGCGCTAAACCGGCACCGTTGAGGGTCGGAACAGCAACAGCACCTGGCGGGGGCGGCGGCGGGTTAACCGGTGCCGTGAAATCCACCACTAACATGGGCGCACCGGCGCCGTTTTCGCGGCTGGAAATCCGACGCGCACTACGTGTGGTGGCTTCAGCACCCAGTAAAATCCAGCCGTTGTTGCTGGCGGGGGTATCCACCCAGCTTTGTACATCGGCCACAAGTTCAGGGGTGCTGACGAAAGTGAAATCACCTGTGCCTGCACCGATGGTGGTGGTGGCAGAGCTTTGTGGGATGAAATCACCGCCGGGCGTGCTCCATAAGTCGGTATCGTAGAAACGATGTAACCAGGTGGCATCACCAGTGGTAGAAGGTGCTCCGGAACCACCGGCACCTACCGCCTCAGAGGTGCCTTCACCCCAACTGTTGGTGAGGCGATGCAGATTGATATCGATTGGTGTGGCGCCTGGGGGCACCATATCAACGCTGATTTGCAGGCTCACTGAGTTGATGGTGGAACCTGAAGGAATGGTGTTGTTGACGTCAAAGCTCATCAACGTGCGGCGCAGTAAGTTGCCCGCATTACCACCGGTTTGGCCGAAGAATAAACCATTGCCGATAGCGTTACTGACGTCGCCCATAGGACGCTCATACAGCGTGTTGTCTTGGTTCGGGTTGAGCTGAACCATTTCAGCCTGAGCGCTGCCAACGCAGCATAAACCGATCAGCGCCAAGCACTGTAAGGGTTGTAAACCTTTTTTTAGGCGAGCCGTTAAGTTGTTCATGGTCAGGAACCTTATGTTGGTTTGTGCTTTGTGGGCAGTTAGAAATCATAAACGGATCAGTTTGGTTTCGCACCAGGATCGAAGCGGCCATAACCAGATGCTATGAGCTGCCAGGCATGAACAAGATCACATTTCATTTGATCGTTACCTATCAGTCTAATGATCGAAGATAACGAATAAAAAACATTGATTTGGACAAACCCCAATCATCGATAAGGGCAACTCAAAGTGAGTGGGCCGTGATGTTGCGATAGGTGCCTAATAAGTGCCGCTTTCAACATGACATCGCAGTCACTTGAGTATGAATGAACGGAGTTTGCCAACAAGTATTGCACTGCATTGATGCCGTGCAATGGATAAGTCGCCAGCAACAAAGGGGGCGCAGGCATAACGCATGGCGAGGATAAGGGCTGGTATCGCTTAGCGATACGGTTTTGAAAACTCACATACTTCACGGGGATCCGGACCATGGAGAGCCAGAATCAGTCACGCCGTCATTTTTTAAAGGCCACCAGTGCCACCGCTGCAGCAGGGGCTGCGGTGGGCTTAGGGATCGGCACCAATGTCAGTGCCAGTCAATTCGATCATTTGCCCGCATTGTATCCGCCCAAAGATCGCAGTTTTTTACCCGCAGGTGCATTGCCACCGCTAGCGTTTCGGGTGTTTCATAAACTGGGTTTTGGCCCAAAACCCGGTGATATCGACGCCTTCAATGCTTTGGGTGCCACCGACGATGCACGCTTAAATAACTGGTTAGAGCTGCAGTTGTTTCCTACCAATGTGGATCCAGAAGTCGATAGCCGAGTGAATGGTAACGCGAACTTCGTCACCTTAAATCAAACCTTAACCCAGCTGTGGACCACCTATGAGTTGTATGAAGGTGAACGCGCCTATCAAGTGCGCCAACGCCCTTTATATGAAGTGGAATCCCTAACGTTAACCCGCATGCTGCATAGCCAATGGCAATTGCGCGAAATGCTGGCCGACTTTTGGCATAACCACTTCAATGTGGATGGTCGCGAAACCGGTGTACGCAGCACCATGACGCAATACGACCGCGATGTGGTGAGGCCGTTTATCTTCGGTAACTTCCGCGCCATGTTAGAAGCCAACGCGCGCAGCACGGCCATGCTGTTTTATTTGGATAATCGGGTGAACTCCACACCCAATCCTAACGAAAACTATGGTCGTGAATTACTCGAACTCCACACCTTGGGTGCCGTGGAAAACTACTATGGTTTTATTCCACCTGCACAGGTACCCAACAATGGCGACGGCCAGCCCAGCGGCTATGTGGAAGAAGATGTATTGGAGCTGGCGCGACTGCTGACCGGCTTTGGTGTCAACGATGGTGAAAACAGCGCCCCGAATACCGGCACCTTTTTATTCCGACCCGAGCGCCACGACGATGGTGTTAAAACGGTGGTGGGTTTGGATATTCAAGGCACGGGTGAATCGGAACTGGGGGTGGTGTTAGATCACTTAGCCAGCCACCGTGGCACGGCCGAGTTTATTTGTTGGAAGTTAGCGGTTCGGTTAATCGGCGATAGCTTCAGCGCCAGCGATACCTTAATTCAGCAAGCAGCTACGGTATTTCAAGATAACTGGCAGGCCAATAACCAGCTGGAGCTGGTGTATCGCACCTTAATTTTGTCGAACGAATTTAAAACCCGCTGGACCGACAAAGCCAAGCGCCCGGTGGAGGTAGTGATCGCCGCCATGCGAGCTGCCGAAAGTAGCTATACCTTCCAACCGCGCCAACGTACCGATGTTGTATTAGCTGCCGATCGTAATGGCTTGCTGAATTTGTTCAACGACACCGGCCAAGCACTGTTTGTGTATGAACCACCCACCGGTTATCCGGAAGACCGTGGTATTTGGCAGGGGGCGGGGCCTTTGATTCAATCGTGGCGCGCGATTACTCGTTTCTTCCGTGAGGACGATGACGATAACAATCTGTACGCCAATGTGGCAGAAACCACCAATGCCATGCTGGCCCCTGCGCTACGTACTCCTAACGATATTGTCGATGCGTGGTTAGATCGTATTTACGGTTTCACCATTCCTGCCGCGAAACGAAATGCCATGGTGGGCCTGGTGGCCCAAGGCGCTGATCCCGCGTTGGAAATCACCGCCGATACCACGAACACCACTAACAATAGCGATTATCAACGTCGCATTCGTGGGTTGGTGGAGTTGATCACCATGTCACCTGAATTCATGACGCGATAGGAGCATAAGAGATGTCAGTAGGACGTAGAGCTTTTCTTACGGGTGCAGCTTCTTTCGCGGCAGCAGGTAGCGCACCAAAATTAGTGTTTGCCCAAAACGCCAGCCAAGGCGGCGGCTTTAATGATGAAGTTTTGGTGTATGTGTTTTTACGCGGTGGTTTAGATGGCTTGAGCTTGTATGCGCCGGGTTCAGGGCATCCTGATCGTGGCCATTACGAAGGTTTGCGCACCAGCGATAGCGTGCGCTTGCCCTTGTTGGGTGCCAACGCAATGTTACCGCTGGCCGATGGCTTTGGTTTAAATTCGGCCGCAGCGCCATTGCACGATTTATGGACCCAAGGGGACTTGGGTTTTGTGCATGCCACAGGCTTGCCTATTGTGAATCGTAGCCACTTTGAAGCCGAGCGCTTCATCGAGTTTGGTACGCCCGGTAGTGTGGAATTGGGGATTCCCGGCAGTCGCTTAACGCCCGATGGTTGGTTAACACGGCATTTGAATTCGGCCAGTAATCTGCCACCTTCCATCACCTTGCCAGCAGTGGTCACTGAGAGCCGCACTACGTTATCGTTCTTGCGTTCCAGCTCGGTGGTGAGTTTACGTTCGCCCGGTAATTTCGACTTTAACGAAACCACCAGCGGTAATTTAGAAGAGCAAGTCGAAGATACGCTGCAGTCCATTTATGCCCAAGATGGCTCTGATCTTGGTGCGGCCGGTGAGCTGGCGTTAACCGCCTTAACTCAAGTGGAACAAATCTTTGGTGACGTCAATAATTTCGACTATAACGAGTCCTTAAGCCCGGCCGATCGTTATCCCACTTATGTTAGTAATAATGGTCAAACCCGCCTGCATACCATTAGCGATAAGCTCATTACTTTATCGCGCTTAATCAAAGCCGATGTGGGTTTACGTTTATCGCAAGTGGATTACGGCGGTTGGGATGATCACACCGATTTAGGCGCATTGCCTGAAGGTGTGAATGGGTCCAGTGGTCGTTATTACGATCGTTTAGACGTGTTGTCGCGCGCCATTCAAGCCTTTTGGAATGATATGCGTGGTTTGGCTAATGATCCGCGAGATTTCACGGGCCGAGTCACCATGGTGTTCCAAAGCGAGTTTGGACGCCGTGCCTTTAACAACAACGATAACGGTACCGATCATGGTGCTGGCAATATGATGATGTTGCTCGGTGGTCATGTGAATGGCGGTCAGTTCCATGGCACATGGCCGGGTTTGGCACCTGATGATTTGCAAAACAATGCTGATCTGCGTACCACCACCGATTTCCGCCAGGTATTAGGTGAGGTGATGATTCGCCGCTTTGGTAATAACCAGTTCGGTGAGATCTTCCCTAATTTTGTTAATTTCGAACCCATGGGTACGGTGGATGGTCCGTTAATCTTCCCCGACTATGGCACGGGTAATGAAATTTTCACCGATAGTTTTGAATAGCTAAGTAATAAAATTTTCTTTCAAAAAGGGAGGCCAACGGTCTCCCTTTTTTGTGAATCGTTGTTTTGAATAGATTCAATACGTCCGTTAACAATTCACTCATGGATATTCATTATGAAGGCGGGTTTTTTCGGTCGTAGCGAATAGTCGTTTGCTATATTCGGCAAATATAAAGAAAAGCCAGCAGACCGAACGACAAGGCATAGGCATGGCGAGGATAAGGGCCCGCATCGTGTGAGTTACTAGCAGACGCGATGCTGTTTACAAAGCATATAACCACGGGGATCCATGCCATGGAGAGCCAGAATCAGTCACGCCGTCGGTTTTTAAAAGTCTCAGGAGCCACCGCCGCTGTCGGTGCCGCCGTTAGCTTGGGGGTCGGTGAATCCGTCTCCGCCGACTCTGGAATAGGTCGGTTGCCAGCCTTATTTCCGCCACGCGACCGCAGTCTCTTACCCTCAGGCACATTACCGCCATTGGGTTTTCGCGTTTTCCATAAATTGGGTTTCGGGCCAAAAGCCGGTGATATCGATGCCTTTAATGCCTTAGGTGCCACCGACGATGAGCGTTTAGCCGCCTGGCTAGAACAGCAACTCTTTCCCACCAATGATGATCCGGAAGTCGATAGCCGCATTAACGGCAATACGAACTTCATCACCTTGGATAAAACCCTCACCGAAATGTGGGTTGATCACGAACTCTACCAAGGACCGCGCGCCTTCCAAGCGCGTATTCGTCCCTTGTATGAAACCGAATCATTAACGCTCACGCGTATGTTGCACAGTCAATGGCAATTACGTGAAGTGTTAGCCGATTTTTGGCATAACCACTTTAATGTAGATGCAGAAGAAACGGGCGTGCGCAGCACGATGACCGAATATGATCGCGCCGTGATTCGGCCGTTTATCTTCGGCAACTTCCGCGCCAT
>JAKSCJ010000273.1 GCA_022360675.1 Lysobacterales bacterium | reverse complement strand
GGGTCACGCTGGTTAATGAAGGCACGCTGTGAAGCGTCGTCCATGACACCAGCAATCGCGGCCATTAGCTCCGTCGCATCGTCCGCTTTACCACGCAGCAATTCCAACGCGCGCTCGGCCAGGTCGAATTGAGCAGTGCTGACATTGATACGGTCAGCCATTGCTTGCACCCCACAGCAGCTGGCCACGACGCCACTCGTTAGCCTTCCGCTCGCTATTTGTCACTTGCCAAAAAATGGAAGTGTCACGATTTTGACGGATGTATAGCCATGACCGGCGCACTCTGCGAACACTAGCAATATAAATCTGGCGCGGGAAATCGTTAAACTGCGTGAGCCAAATTTCCAAGGGCTGCGCCAAAGCATCAGAAATGACCGGAGCAAAGCCGCTATATACCCGGCCAGCCATAATCATTAGGCTTTGCTGAGTGATATGAACCTGGTCTACCGGTGTCTCAATCGCGGCCAATTGGCCAGTGAAATCGAAACCGGAAACTAGGTCATTTAACACCAGGCGATCATCGGTAACAGCAGAACCGTCAATATCACGACCAACGGCCAGTCTGCGGAGTTCAGAACGCTGAAGCGATGAGGCAGATGCTTGATTTGGCGCTGGCGTAATCATGCCGCGTCCTCATCAAATAACCAGGCTTCGCCAGGGTTGTAGTTCCACCCAGGGTCATTAGAAAAGACAACATCGTTACCGAAAGCATCCTTGAGCGTCACGACAGTGACGGGCTTCATCACCACTTCGCCAGTCACTTTATCCACGCCAGCCTCCCTTAAAACGGTACGGGTTTTGCCTTCGGACGACTCAACCACCAAGCCTTCGCGCTCAAGACGACGTAAGGAAAGTGATCGCACCGAACAGCGGCAGCCAAAGCCGTTGGGTGGGTAAATCGTGCGCCAGATTGGATCATCAGCGCGAAAAACGCGCTGGTGTAAGGCCGCATGAGTCAATCGTACGCGTTGATCGTCCAGTGTCTGATATTGCCAAAACGGGCGCAGCCTGGACGCGGTAATTTGCTGCTTATAACGCCCAACTGAAAGCGCGGTTTGTAGATTCGTTTCGTAGATGGTCCGCAGTCTACGCGGGCTGCCTTGTTGTACTTTTCTTGTGGTGCCGTCGTCTAGCTCGACTTCTTGGACACCCCACCACCCCAGCTTTTGCAACTCGGGCGTGAGCTGGCGGATAAAATCACGCTCGGTAATGCCATCGGTCACAATGCGCTTAACCACATCGTGAATTGCTTGGAGTACATCCAATGAGGCTACCTTGGCCACCGTAAACGAGCGTGCGTTAGCCTCCTGCCAAACATCAAACCAGTTGAAGCTTAGTTCATAGCCCTGGCGCTGAAGGTAAGCAGCGACCTCTGGCGGGCTTAGGCGCAGTGCGAAATTAAGATCAATCGGCGCTGGCATTAGTACTAACCCTGCCAATGAGTTCACCGAGAAAAATAAACCGCGCTACTGTTTGCCGGAGTTCCTCATGATTCATGTTTGGGTACATTTCACCGATTGAGTTGATCGCCACTTCAGGCCCAACGGCTTCGATGTGATTCAAAACTGGCCGAATCATGCGCTCAATCTGGGCCTGTGATTCGTTGTCGCTGATTGTGTTTGCTAATTTTTGAATGTTGGTATCGCTGGATGTAAGGAAGCGTTGAAACTCAGTAAAGCCGCTCAGGGTTGGCGGTGCGTTGCCGTTTGTATCGGGTTGGTTACCGCCTTTAACTAATAACGTTTCACCCGCTTCGGGTTTTGCGATATTCATGCGCTCGCGCGCAAATTTATCGCTAACGGGCAAGCCGATATCAAGCGCCTTTTCAATCGCATCACCCCAGGTGATACCTGCTTGCTGTTCCTCAACAAAGCTCATCTCAGGGGGGCTAGCGTTTGGAAAGTTTAAATCTCGCATTGACTCGAACATCTGGTTGAAGTGGTCGGCAATCAATTCGAGCGTACTTTCCTCAACGCGCACTTGTCGTTCTTGATGGGTCTCTGTCGCGGCGCGACTGCCTTGGCCGTCCATTTCTGCGCCCAATGTTTGAGACGTGAGTGCTTTCGACATTTCGCGGTTGCATATACCGATGAACTCACGGTGTGGCAAGTGACCGCCAGATTTACTTTCAACGAGTTCGACGCTTGTACCCTCTGGAATGGCGGCAATAGCGTCCTCGACCAATAACCTCAGCTGAGCTAGTAATTGGGCCTTGACCGCTTCGTCTTGTCCCAACGGGTGCTTGCCGATGGTCCAAGGAATACCAAACTTCTCAACGAACTTAGCAAAAAACCGGAAGCCAGAATGTTTAAAAGTCCACGGCCAAAACAAAGAAGACAATATGGCCAGGCCATAAGGGTTGTCGGGTTCCGGTTTGTGGCGTGTTACCAAATATTTATGGTCACGCACTTCAATACCTTCGGCTTGGTTATCCTTAGTGACGAGCCGAAGTTTATGATCTTGTGTAAATAAAAAACGTCTTTGCGGCCTTGGTATTACGCGCTGAGGTATGTTTAAGCCACCTTCGTTAGACCAAACCACCTCAGTAACAGAATAGCCGTATAACTTGGCTCCAAAAGCGTGCTCAATAAGATTGGGCCAGCGCCAATTATGATCGGGGCGACGTTTGAATAAAGCCTGAGCTACCTCGTGTAAACGCAAGCTTTCTGAGTCATCCCCACCGGGGATAATTTGAAACTCACTAGACAAGAGTGAGGAAGTGATTGATTGAAGATCGCCGACGACGTGCGGATCATACTTAATGGCCTCATATACGTCCTGACTGGCTCCCATCTTCCGAAGTATGGGATCAGGGTTAGGCAAAGCGGCCATGATGTTGATCATCTGTGGGTCGCTTAATAAGTCCGCTTGCTCTTTGGTTAGCTCGGCTTGAACAATCATTATTAGTACCCTGCCATCGGCATTGTGTCGCCTGGTTTTGTCGTGGTAATCACATCGCCATTAGTAGCGGCAAACGCCCCGTACTTTACCGCTATGTTGTACAGCATTTCTAATCCATCGGGACCATCATCATGATCGATGTTCGGCCAGAAGATTAGCTGATCTTTCAATGTAGAATGGCGCGAGTGCAAGCGTATACGGCCTTTGTCTACATGGGGTTCTAAAGATGCAATACGCAGTTCTTTATTTCCCCCGTCAGTCGGCAACGCATTGACCACAACACCTTCACGCGCTGCTTCATCCATGATTAGCTGGCGCAGCAGCTCTTGAAAGCCCACAGATTCCACACCCCAGATATAGCAACCGTATTCCTTTTGGAATTCAATAATTCGAGAGACGATCAATGAAGGTTTGCGGCGCTGAATATCTGCCTCAATGACATCCAGCCGAGGAATATAAGGGTTATAGCCGCCTACTAATATCGCTGAAGGGTCGCCTTTTTTAACGTGCTTACCCAATGACGGGTCACAAGCGCCGAAGTAAAGCCAACGCGGATCAGAAGCAGACCAAAACAGAATGCGCTTGAAAGTTAAACTATCATCGTCTAGCGGTTCATTCTGGCGCTCGGATGCAAAGGCACCGTGGTCTTCAGATCGCTCCTTCATCAAATCAAGAATGGTGTTACAAGCGGGCCAAGAAATCACGCAGCCATAGTCAAGTTTTGCTTTATGCTTTTTATAAAAAGCATCGCCTGCTTCTTCACCATCGTTCAGATAGACTTCTTCCCATTGGTCCCACAACGCCATGTTATCTGGCCATCGGGTAATGGATTTATACTTCTTTGCCTTAAATGAGCTATTGCGCTGTAAGCGCGTAATTACTGCATCGTAGTGCAGTATCGTACCCAGCATAAAAAAGCTCAGCTTTTGCCCTTGTTCACCCAGCTTTAGTAATACCTTCATTACCCAACGATGCAGCTTGTCACGCTGCTCTTTGGTTTGTACTTGTTTATCGTTCTCGATGTCGTCAGGTATAACCAAATCAGGTCGGTGAGGTCCATGACGACGGCCACGCAACTTCATGCCTGCACCAACGGCTTGCACCAAGATATTATTTGCTGTCACAACCATCGAATCACGCCAGCGCGGCCCAGCGCCAAAGCTGTCAGGGAAATCAAGTTTTAATCGTGGGTTGCTTTCAAGTTCCACCTTAATACCGGCCAAATTCAAGGCGGCCTGAGAGTAGCTATCCATGACGTGAATGATGTAGTGCTTCTTTTCAAAAACAATGCACCAAATCACGCCGATTAATGAAATGAGGGTACTTTTACCTTCGCCGCGTGGCGCGGCGTCGGCGGCCTTGCCACCATGCTTAACCACTTGCTGGAAATCTTCAGCAAGGCCGCGATGGGCAGCTGAATAGTCATGCTTGATGTAGTGTGGAAAGTAGGTTTTGCCAAACTCAAGTAAGTCGGTCTCACAGCGGGCGCGTCGCTGAGCGCTTGCGGCTGGATTGATATCGAAGCTTGAAACACCAACCTCAATAGCTAACTCAAGCTGACGACGCGCTTCAGCTATTTGCTCTTTAAACTGTTTGCGAGTGACCTTAGCCATACTTTTCTTGCACCAGATTGGCAAAATGTTCGAGCGTTTCGATCACCGGCCCGGCGAGTTGCGGGAATTCTTGATACACCATATCGGTGTAATCCTTGATGACTTCCAGAGCCACAGTGATCTTGTGTAGGCGTGGGCTCATAGTGGTGGCGGCTTTGGTGATTTTGATGTAACTATCACTCAAGCTTGCAACTGCTTCAGCTTTGTCCAAAGATGTTAATTTCTTGTCATCCTTGATCGCCGTTACTGTGGCGTTGAACATGATCATGAACTCTTCAATGATCTG
>JAKSCJ010000128.1 GCA_022360675.1 Lysobacterales bacterium | reverse complement strand
CCAGAATTTGCCTTATTTGATTTACTCCATCCCTGGTTTAGTCAGGCAGACCAATGGTTGGCGCAGTTACTACCTGGTGTGTTGCGTATCGTGTTATGGACGCTGCTTTTAATGTGGCTACCGCCTTTGTTTTATCACACCTTGATGCCACGCAAGCGAGTGCAAGATTGGCGTATGGATGCTTGGTTTCAACGTGAGATCCAACGCACCTTAAAGCACATCAAGACCGATCCCAGTGCGCGCAAGCAAAACGATGGCACACGCCATGGTAAAAAGGCACGGATGTATAACGCCAAGGTTCAGATGCTTCATCTTCCTTTGTTTTTGTTGAGCTTATTCTTTGCTTTTAGTTTATTACTGTGGCTGCCTAAGCAATTTGCTTGGCAGTTGCCGCAAGCGGGGCAGTGGGTGAATGTGCAGCCGGTGCCTGTGCAAATTCGGCAACCTGCACTGCAGTGGCAACCCCAGGCGGCGGGTATATGGTCGGAAAAATTGCAAGCTTGGGTACTGCAATGGCCGCAGGGTGGGCAAAGCTTGCGTATGTTGAACCCGCAAGGGCAAGAAGTGTTTCGCCTACAAGCGAACATTGCGGGCGCTCATATCGAGAAGCAACATTGGTGGCATTGGTTTTCTTCAGATACCGCCGCCTATCTCAGCCCCGCTTCAAGATTTGAACGTATCGATATCGAGTTACGCGAGCAGCATTATTTATCGTGGGGCCCATTATGGTTACGCCAATGGTGGGCGATTAGCGCGGCCGTGGTAGTCGGGGTGGCGCTGTGGCGTTTCATTCGGCGCACGCGTGAACAACACAAGAAAAAGAAACTGCAACGACAAATTGCCGAAATTAAAGCGGGTAATACTTCGAGTGTCACCAAGAAGTCGATGAAGGTTTGAACTCTGTTTTGCGCCTTGTGATGATTGGTGTTTAATAGTTAAGCGCATAGTTAAGCGCGATGTTTTGTCTCATAAATATGGCTTATTAGGCTGCTGGTGTAAGGAATCGATGTTAAGGGTTTTCCAATGCTTAAATTTAGCGGAAAATAGTAGACCACTATTTACCGAGTACTTGCTGTGTGCCCCCAACATGACGCAGTAACGATTTATTACCTCGAACAAGAATCAGCCAGCGAAATGCGCCCCAAGCCGGCGCCACCTGAAATTCGTGTGCGTGAGTGCACCACCAAGCAGTGGATGTACAACCGCTTTTTGTACCAATGGGTGGGTGCCGGTTGGCAGTGGACCGATAAACTCAGTTGGTCCAATGCACAATGGCAGGCCTATGCAGAGTCTGATGCCTTAAGAACCTGGGTGGCCTATGTGGAAGGCTCGCCTGCAGGCTATTACGAACTCCAAAAGCATCAATCGGGCGCGGTGCAAATTATGTATTTTGGTTTAGGTGCCAAATTTCTTGGGCGTGGTTATGGTGGTTATTTACTGACCCACGCGTTAAATAGTGCGTGGTCGTGGCAAGCCAGTAAAGTTGAAGTCAATACCTGCAGCTTAGATCATCCATCAGCATTGGCTAATTATCGGGCGCGCGGAATGACTCTGGTGCGCACCGAAGTGAGAGACGACTAAACGCTGAATCAGACTGAATCGCAATAAGCTAAATCCACGATTCACACAGTACCGACGTTCCAGTTAGCACGGTTAAGCGCAATTGGCGGGCTAATAAGCTTGCGGCGTTTGTTATGACGGGCACGGGTATATAACAGACCTGTTATATTTTTCGCCCAATTGATGCTGCTGGGTTAAATGTATGCGTGCTTGCAAAAGGGAATTCGATGGCACAGTGGATGCTGCTCTCGAATGCTTATCCAATGCCGGTAACAGGTTAACTTTTGGGTTAACTGCCATGTTGATCGCCGCTTTGGTCTGCTTGAATTTTAGTCAAGCGGTATGGGCGGGTAATAAACCACCGGGTGAAGGCACAGGAGCCACTGCATTCGCGCAACTGGGTGAATTACTACCCACGCCCAGCAACGTGCGTACTGCCCAAGGTGCGCCGGGGCCCGAATACTGGCAGCAGCGGGCCGATTACCGTATCAATGTGCGTATCGACGACGACAAACAGCGCATTGATGGTGATGTTGCCATTACCTATCACAACCGCTCGCCTTACGCTTTGAATTACCTTTGGGTGCAGCTGGATCAAAACCGCTACCGCCCCGATTCCGACGATGTACTCACCGGGCGTGCACCCAACTTTGAAGAATTTCCCTACGGCAAATTAGCCGATCTATTAAACCGTCGCGATTTCGATGGCGGTGTGACACTGAAAAGCGTCACCGATGCCCAAGGCAATACCTTAAATCACACCGTGGTGAAAACCATGATGCGCATCGATTTACCTCAAGCACTGGCCAGTGGCGATAGCTACACACTGAAGGTGGCCTGGCAGCACAATATTATCGATGCCATTGCTTCGCGTAGCCGAGGTGGTTACGAGTTCTTCGAAAAAGACGGCAACTATATTTACGAAATTGCCCAATGGTATCCGCGCATGGCAGCCTTTACCGATGTGGAAGGCTGGCAGAACAAGCAGTTCTTAGGTCGTGGTGAATTCACCTTAGAGCTGGGCGATTACGAGGTGCACATCACTGTTCCGGCCGATCATATCGTGGCGGCCACCGGCGAGTTACAAAACGCCGACGATGTCTTAAGCTCGACCCAGCGCCAACGTTTTAATGATGCGGCCACGGCCAGTAAACCGGTGTTTATCGTGACGCCGGACGAAGCCAAAGCGAATCAAAAAGACGATACCAGCGCCGAGAACACCTGGATTTACAAAGCTAAAAACGTACGCGATTTCGCCTTTGCCAGTTCGCGTAAGTTTATCTGGGATGCCTGGGGGCGTGATGTGGGTGGTCGCCAAGTGATGGCCATGTCGTATTACCCCGTCGAAGCCGAGCCCTTGTGGAGCCAGTACTCCACTCACTCCATCGTGCATACCATCGACGTGTATTCGCGCTATACCTTCGATTATCCCTATCCCGTGGCGATTTCGGTGAATGGTCCCATCGGCGGTATGGAATATCCCATGATTTCCTTCAATAAGCCGCGCCCGTACGAGGACGGTACCTATTGGGATCTTCGCCAGGATCCTAAAGATAAAACCTGGGAACGCAGCAAATACGGTTTGATCTCGGTGATCATTCACGAAGTGGGGCATAACTACTTCCCCATGATTGTGAATTCCGACGAACGCCAATGGACCTGGATGGACGAAGGCTTAAACACGTTCCTACAGTTCTTAGCCGAACAGGAATGGGAAGAAAACTATCCTTCGCGCCGGGGCGAACCACAAGATATTGTGGAATACATGGTGAGCGAGCATAAGGTGCCCATCATGACCAATTCCGAGTCTTTATTGCAGTTCGGCAGTAATGCCTACGCCAAACCGGCCACCGCTTTAAATATTTTGCGCGAAAGCATTTTAGGCCGCGAGTTGTTCGACTTCGCCTTTAGAGAATATGCCCAGCGCTGGCGCTTTAAACGCCCCAGCCCGGCCGACTTCTTCCGCACCATGGAAGATGCTTCAGGTATCGATCTGGATTGGTTCTGGCGCGGTTGGTTCTACGGCACCAATCATGTGGATGTGGCCATTAATAAGGTGACCCAGTATCAGTTAGATACCTTAAATCCGGATATCGATAAAGCCCAATTACGTGCCGACGATGAAGACGAGGTAGAAACCTTAAGTAAGCAACGCAACAAAAATAATGAATATCGCGTTGAGCGCTTCCCCGAGCTAAAAGACTTTTATAACGACTTCGATGAGTTCTCGGTAACGCCTTATGACTACGCCAAATACCAAGAAACCATCGAAGGTTTAAAAGATAAAGAACGTGCCTTGCTGGAAAGCGATCACTTCTTCTATGTGGTGGATTTCCAAAATATCGGCGGCTTAACCACGCCTTTGCCTTTACGTTTAAGCTACGCTAATGGCAAAGAAGAACTGTTGCGTATTCCCGCTGAGATTTGGCGGTATAACAACGAAAACGTCAGTAAGTTACTCATCTTAGATGAAGAGCTGGCGGGCATTGCATTCGACCCTTATTTAGAAACCGCCGATGCCGATGTGAGCAACAACGAGTTCCCGCGCACTATTCAAAAGTCGCGCTTCCAGTTGTTTAAACAGCAGGAAGAAAAGAACCATATCTTGCGCGCGCAAGAAGGCGAATAATGAGTTCGCGCTTAATGAACCGCACAAACCCAGCTTTGGCTGGGTTTGTTTTGATGTGCTTGCTGTGTGTTTTGGGTGGGTTTACCGCTTCGGCACAAGCGCACCCTTATCATGAAAGCAGTTTAGAGTTGGAATGGAATGCCGAGGCCCAGCAATGGGAAGCCAGCCTGCGCGTATTGCCCGAAGATTTGGAAGATGCCTTGCAGTTTCAGCTCGGTCAACGCGTTGATTTAATACATAGCGAGAATATCGACCAACACATTTTGCGCTATGTGCGAAAACGCTTGCAGCTTGTGGCCTTGGATCAACAAGGCAAAGCTAGTGCTAATCAAACCGCCCAATGGCAGTGGCAAGGCAAAGAAGTGAGCCATAAAGCGGCATGGATCTTCTTAACGTTAGCGGCGCCACCGCCGCCGGTGAAGATGCGCAACACCTTGATGTTCGAGGTTCAAGAAAGCCAAATTAATCGGGTGTTTTATCGAGTGCAAGGTAAGCGCATTCCTTTCGATTTTCCCGCCCATCACGGCGGTACCGTACAAGAATTATTGCCACCTCAGTAGTTTAGACTGAAGGCTTAGCGGCATAATCCAACATCGTTTATGGCTAATGTTCGAAGCACTTGGTGCGACGAACTGCGCTGATTTGTCGCAGCTATGACTTTTGGGACTCCCCGTGACGAGGCGCGCACGTTAGCGTTCTGCTGACCCCTTATTTTCGGAGTGATCTCGATGATCAAAAAGGTGAGCCTGGGTGTTGGTTTATTGGCCAGCGCGATCAGCGTTCAATTGGCCCATGCGGCTGAAGATACGCAAATGCTGCGTTTTCCGGATATTCACGGATCGCAAGTAACCTT
>JAKSCJ010000040.1 GCA_022360675.1 Lysobacterales bacterium | reverse complement strand
TGTGTTCAACGCAACACCAACGAAACCCAAATCGAAGCCCGCGTGAACTTAGATGCCACCAAACCCGTGCGCATCGAAACCGGCTTAGGCTTGTTCGATCACTTTGTCGAGCAGCTGGCTTTACACGGTGGCTTCTCGCTCGAACTCAAAGCCCAAGGCGACTTACATGTCGACGAACATCACACAGTGGAAGACTGTGCCTTGGCCATCGGCAGTGCTTTAGATCAAGCGCTAGGCCAGCGGCGCGGCATTGGTCGCTACGGTTTTGCCCTGCCCATGGATGAGGCCTTAGCCCAGGTGAATGTAGAGCTGGCCGCCATCGACTTATCGGGTCGTCCTTACTATGTGCAAAACGGTGCCTTACCGCGCGATCAAATCGGGCCTCTGAGCAGCGAGATGATTCAGCACTTTTTCCACTCGCTGGCGCAAAACCTGCGTGCCGCCATTCACTTAGATATTCGGGGCGACAACACCCACCACATGGCCGAGGCCATGTTTAAAGGCGTGGGCCGTTGTTTGCGTCAAGCGCTGGTACGTCAAGGTAACAGCCTGCCTTCCAGCAAAGGTGTGTTGTGATAAAGCTGGTGATCATCGACTCGGGCGGTGCGAATTTGGGCTCGGTATGCCATGCCTTAAAACGCTTGGGCGTCGACGCCCAAGTCAGTAAAGACGTCGACACTATCGCCCTGGCCGATCGACTTATCCTGCCCGGCGTAGGGGCCGCTGGCGATGCCATGCAGCGCTTGCGGCAAGCAGGCTTGGATCGGCTCATTCCCCAGTTAAAACAACCACTGTTGGGCATTTGTTTAGGCTTGCAGCTCATGTATGAATCTTCGGCCGAAGACAAGACCCGTTGCCTGGGTATTTTTCCCGGCGAGGTTGAACGGTTTCAAGCCACGCCCCAATGCCGTGTGCCCCATATGGGTTGGAATGCGCTGCAATTTACTGAGGCGGCCGATCCGCGCCTGAGCGATGCTATATGCGCGGCAGAAGCGGCAAGCCAAAGCGATAGCTGGGCTTATTTTGTGCACAGTTTTTATGCACCAGTAAGCGAATTCACCTGGGCCCAATGCCAGCATGGTCGCGCTTTTACGGCGCTGGCCCGGCGCGATAATTTTTTAGCAGCGCAATTTCACCCCGAACGCTCGGCCGGTGCCGGTGCCGCTTTGCTGCGTTACTTCTTAAACGATTTCCAAAACGACTTTTCCACCACCAAGCAAGCGGGGACTCAGTCCGCCGCGCTTCGCTCCGCTGGGGGTTCACACTAATGAAAATTTATCCCGCAATCGATTTGATCGACGGCCACTGTGTGCGTTTGTATCAAGGTCGCTACGACGAAGTGACCCAATACCAACACGATCCGGTGGAACTGGCGCTGCGTTACCAACAAGACGGTGCCGAGCTATTGCATGTGGTGGATCTCAACGCGGCCAAAGACGGCAACGCCGCTCAGTTGGAGGTGATCGCTAATTTGGCTGCGGCCTTGAGCATTCCACTGCAAACCGGTGGTGGTGTGCGCACGGTGGGCGATGTTCAAGCCCGCTTCGATGCCGGTTGCCACCGCGTGGCCGTGGGTAGCGTGGCAGTGAGCGAGCCCGAAGTCTTTCGCTCCTGGCTAAGCCGCTTTGGTGCCGAGCGCATGGTGGCAGCCTTAGACGTACGCCGCGATGCAGCAGGTATCTGGCGGCCCGCAGTGCGTGGCTGGCGCGAGGATTCGGCCCAAAATTTATTCGAGCTCTTAGACTACTTCAGCCAGGCGGGCTTACGTCATGTCTTATGCACCGATATCGCCCGTGACGGTGCTTTGAGCGGGGCCAATGCACAGCTGTATCGTGAACTCTTCAAGCGCTTTCCCAATCTTCACATTCAAGCCTCGGGCGGTGTGGGTAACTTAGCGGAGTTATCCCCATTGGCCAGCACGGGGGCGGCCGCGGTAATTGTGGGTAAAGCCTTATTTGAAGGGCGTTTCGCGCTATCCGAGGCAATCCAAGCGGTGCAAAATTCATCTGCACAAGCTGTGGATAACTATGTGGATGGAGCGCCTGCATGAGCGTGGCACGCCGCATTATTCCCTGTTTAGACGTGCGCGATGGCCGGGTGGTAAAAGGTGTACGCTTTCGCGATCACAAAGATATGGGTGGTATCGAAGACTTGGCGCTGCGCTATCGCCAACAAGGAGCCGATGAACTGGTGTTCTACGACATCACCGCCAGCCCCGAAGGGCGCAGCGTGGATCGCCAGTGGATCGAAACCGTGGCCGCCGTTATCGATATTCCCTTCTGCGTGGCCGGTGGCATACGCGATGTAGCCACCGCCGAGGCCGTGTTACACGCCGGGGCCGATAAAATCTCCGTCAATTCACCAGCCTTAGAACGCCCCCAGCTCATTAACGAACTGGCCCACCGCTTTGGCAGCCAATGCGTGGTGGTGGGTGTGGATAGCCTCTGGGATGGCAACAACTACTTGGTGAAGCAATACACCGGCGATCCGAGCCAAACCCGCGACACTCAACGCCAGACCCAACACTGGATCGACGAGGTAATTGAGCGCGGTGCGGGCGAAATTGTCCTCAATTGCATGAATCAAGATGGCGTGCGCCAAGGCTATGACCTACAACAGCTGCAAGCACTACGCCCACGCTGCAGCGTGCCGTTAATTGCTTCGG
>JAKSCJ010000011.1 GCA_022360675.1 Lysobacterales bacterium | reverse complement strand
CGTGCTGCGATGCAAGGGTAAATCGATGAGATATTGACCAAAGGCGCGGCGTTTACGTGCGTAAGACTGAGCCAATACAAAGCCGCGATTCAATAAGGCCGAGGCCGTTACCGCATTCCAGGTGCGGGTGATGTTAAGCATGGGCGTAATGTTGGCCACGCCGCGCTCCAAACCTGCCACCGGTGTGGCGGGTACGCCATTCAGCCACAATTCGGCAGTGGGTAGCTTGCGGGTGCCCAGTTTGTCTTTTAAGCGCAGCACTTCAATGTGGTTTAAGCGGCCTTGTTCGTCGTGGGGTTCCAGATAGAACAAAGCCAAACCCTTGGAGCCAGCAGGCGCGCCTTCGGGGCGTGCCAAGGTCAACGTCATTTCTGAGGTGGCGGCAGAGGTAAACCATTTGCGGCCATACAAGCGCCATTGGCCGTTGTCGTCTTGGCGGGCGATGGTTTCGGTCTTGCTGACATCGGAGCCACCGGTGGTTTCCGTCATCCATTGGCCGCTGGTCCAAAACTGTTGTGGGTCGCGGCTCAATAAGTGCGGCAGCGCCCGCTGTATTAATTCCTGATTGCCCGAGTGCTTCAAGGTGGTGGCCGCGCCGTCGGTCATGGCCAGCGGGCAACCGAATAAATCGGTGGAGGGAATAAACAAATAGGCCATGGCGAACTGATGCAAGCGCGCCGCCGGGCCGTGCTCGTCCTCGTAACCGTGGGCCACCACGCCATATTCGGCGGCGATTCCGGCGGCTTTTTGCCACACTGGGGTGAGTTCGATGTGATCGATTCGTTGGCCCCAAGCATCCCATTGGGTGAGGCGAGGTTCGTTTAAGCGATCGGCCTGCTGTTCGCGATATAACTCAGCACCCGAGCGCGTACCTAGTTCAGCCATGGCGGGCGAAAATTCGGCCCATTGCGCTTCGGTAAAATGGGTTTTCAACAAGTCTTGTAATTGAATATCACTCGTAAAGCACGCTGCTAACTGGGGCTCGGCTTGGGTGAACAATGCGGCTAATTCGGGCGTAGCGCTGGCGCCGCCCACATCGGTGGGCTTAGAAGATGACCCGGTCTGGGCGGGATTTTCGGAATCGGCTGCAGTGTTCATGGTGTGATCCATTGTTCGTCCTTGGTGGTGCCTGGTTGACGCTTACGCGGCGGCTTTGGTTTTTCGAATATACACCACGGTGCTGATCAAGTAGCTCAACAGTAAGATTTGCGCGATGATCGCTAAGTTGCGAATGCTCGGTTCAGACCAAGCCTCAGAAAACATGGGCATGAGCAGCCAAATACCTAAAAACAGAGAACCGCCCAGAGCGCGTCGATTCAACTTCATCACAGGCCACCACATTAATAAGCCCGGAATGCCAAAAACTAAGCTCAACACCACGCGAATGGCCGCGAGCCCCGGATGCCAATAGGCCACCGCTGCGGCCACCAATAAACCTAAGGTGAAGCTGAAGCGAAGAACATAAGACCAAATAAGGGCTTTCGGAGGGTGGGCTGACATGGAGGTTCCTAACAAGGCAGTGGAATGGGATGGTGGGTTTTGATACGCCTAATGGCTGGCCTGGAGTCGCGCGGCGATATCGGCAACCCGTTGACCTAATGCCAGGCACAGTTGTTTTTCGTCGGCATCGATGGGGCGATCGGCTTTGGGGCCGGCCCAGTGGCTGGCGCCGTAGGGTGTGCCACCGCTGGTGGTTTCGTGCAAGGCACGTTCTGAATAGGGCAAACCCACCATCAACATGCCGTGATGCAGCAGCGGAATCATCATGCTGAGTAAGGTGCTTTCTTGGCCACCATGCAAACTGCCGGTGGAGGTGAACACGGCGGCGGGCTTACCGCTGAGCGCACCATTAAACCACTGGCTGGAGCTTTGGTCTAAGAAGTGCTTGAGTGGAGCCGCCATATTACCGAAACGGGTGGGGCTGCCCATGATCAGACCGTCGCATTGTGCCAAGTCGTCCAAGCTGGCCCAGGCCGCGCCACTTGCGGGGGCGGCACCGGGGTGCTCAACACGACCATCACTCACCGGCGGTACGCAGCGCAAAACCGCTTCGCAGTTTTCCACCTTGGCCACGCCACGGGCGATCAAGCGCGCCATACTAGCGGTGCTGCCGTGGCGGCTATAGTAAAGAACCAGAATGCGTTTCATGCCATGATCTGCCGTAATGAATGATGTAATGCGCGGTGAATTTAAAACAGTTCCAGCACTTGCTCAGGTGGGCGACCAATAGCCGCTTTACCATTAGCCACCACAATGGGGCGCTCGATGAGAATGGGGTTGTTCACCATGGCTTGAATCAACTGGGCGTCGCTTAAGGCGTCGTCATCCAGATTCAATTCCTTATAGACCGCCTCTTTGCGCCGCATCAGTTCGCGTGGTTTCATTTGTAACAGATTGAGAATTTCTTGTAATTCATCGGCATTGGGTGGGGTCTTTAGGTATTCCACCACTTGGGCATCGATGCTTTGTTCTTCCAGTAACGCCATGGTTTGGCGGGATTTTGAGCAACGCGGGTTATGATAAATCTTGGTGGTCATGATCAGGGTGAATCCTTGGATAAAGCCTTCAGTGAACAATCGTCTGCTCGTCCGACGAGCACGCCTGAGGCAGCCGCGACGACATCGGCGCGACGGCTTCAGTGGCAAAGTATAACGAAACCGCTGGCGCGCTGGCGTGATCGCAGTTATCGCCAGGCTTTCGGTCGCCACTTACGGCAACAACTGCAAGAAGACGAAGGATTTCAACAGGCTGGGGTGCTGAGTTACACCAGCCTGCTGGCTGTGGTGCCGCTGATGGCGGTGGTGCTAGGTGTGGTTTCGGCGTTTCCGGTGTTCGAGAACTGGAGTGTCACCATTCAAGATTTTGTCTTTCAGAATTTTGTCCCTGCCGCCGGCGAAACGGTACAACAGCATTTACAGCAGTTTGTGGGCAACGCACGGGTGCTGACTGGGCCTGGTGCACTGTTTTTGGTGATTACCGCGCTGCTGTTGATGTCGAATGTGGAGCGTGCCTTTAATCGTATTTGGCGAGTAGAACAAGCGCGCCCTTGGGGTAGTCGCTTATTGGTTTATTGGGCCATGTTGACTTTAGCGCCCATGTTACTGGGTGGCAGTTTGGCCTTAACGTCGGTGATTGCCGGCTGGCAAGGCCAGGAAGCTTATGGCTGGTTTAACGGTCTATTAGGTTGGTTGCTGCGGCGAGCGCCGTTTTTTGTGGCGCTGGTGGGTTTTTCGTTGCTGTACTTTGTGGTGCCGAATCGACGCAGCCCATTACGCTTTGCCGTGGCGGGCGGGGTATTGGCCGCACTACTGTTTGAAGCCGCCAAGCTGGGTTTTGTATGGTACGTGCGGACTTTCCCCACCTACGAGAAGCTTTACGGCGCGTTGGCTGTGGTGCCGATTTTCTTATTGTGGATTTACGTCACTTGGTTAGTGACGCTAATGGCCGCAGGTTTTAGTGCAGCACTAAGCCGCTTTCGTTACGAACCCAAGCAAGAGTGCTGGGATCGCCGTTTTGACTTGGTGGTGGCTTATCGCAGCTTATTGCTGCTATGGCGGGCTCAATGTGAGGGGCGTGGCTTCAGCGATACGGAGCTGCTGCGTGCGCTACCCATGGGTGCCAGCGGGCGTTTACCCGAAGTGCTGGATGCCTTGATGCAGGCGCGTTGGGTACGCCGCACTGAAGACGACGAATTGGTGCTGGCGGTCGACAGCGATGCCGTCACTATGGGTCAGCTGTATCGCCTGGCACCCTTTGCCATGCCGCTGAGTTTGAGTGGCCATGTGGGTGATGATGCTGCGGGCCGCGCTTTTATCGACGCGATGGCCGATTTGGGCGAACAAGCCGATGTTCATTTAGAACGCAGCTTAAAACAGTATTTTCAAGGGTCAGTTACGCCTTAATTTAAGAAGGTGTGCGAAGGGGCAATTTGAGTGCGGTTTGCTGTGTCGTCGACACACAATCTGCCTGCTTTTGATTAGGAGCGAAGAAAATGATTCGTAAGACATTATTAGCGCTGGGCATGGGTGCATCGCTGGCATTGGCTGGTGTGGGTTCGGCCTGGGCGCAAGAAGCAGATAGCGCCCCGGTGGACTTTACGCTAGAGCAATTTGAAGGCGATAAGATTTCTTTATCCGATTATCGCGGGCAGTGGGTGGTGGTCAATTACTGGGCCACTTGGTGTGCGCCTTGCCGCAAAGAAATTCCCGATTTATCGGAGCTACACCAAGATCGCAGCGACGTCACGGTCTTAGGCCTGGCCTATGAAGAAGTGGAAGCCGAAGCGTTTTCTGCATTCTTAGATGAGCATCCGGCCAGTTACCCCATTTTATTGGTGGATGTATTCGAACCACCAGCGGTGTTAGGTTCGCCTCGCGTATTGCCCACCACCTATATTGTGGATCCTTCAGGCAGCATCGCGAAAACCTTCTACGGCCCCATCAAAAGTACCGATATCACCGAATTTATCAGCGCTCAAGGTTAATTGTGCCCTCGGGCTAACGATTAGAGGCTAATGATGAGTAAGGTCTTAGCATTGGCTGGAGTATTAACTCGTGGTGCCGCTTGAGCTCAGCGGTATTGGATAAGCGCAGGATTCGAGATTGATCATGACAACAAGTCGGCGTTTTCAGGTATTTGGTAAGGTGCAAGGTGTGTGGTTCCGCGAGTCCACACGACGCCAGGCGCTGCGCTTAGCGATTGATGGCCATGCCATCAATCTGAGCGATGGTAGCGTAGAGGTGGTGGCGAAGGGTTCTGGCGACCAGCTCGACCAATTGCACCAATGGCTCTTACAAGGCCCACCTTTGGCAGAAGTTAGCCGGGTTGAGCACCACGACTACAATGAACCCATAGGCGCAGGCTTTGTTACCGGTTAGCGGGCCGTATAGTCGCTTTTTCACCTTGTGAAATTGAGTTCCCTTCTGAACAGCGCTTCTATAAGCCGTTCTTGTTGTTGCACTTATTGTTGTTAATTTATTGATTGATTAAGCATTCCACGAACAACTTTTGTTACTATTTTGGTCTTCAGGCGGAAGCCATTCAGCTGAGATTTAGCTAGGCTAACCATCGCCCTTAAATGTTCCCGGTAGAAGCTAAACATTTGCCGGAGCATGGGCTCGGTGGGGTTCTACAATGGATCGCCATAACTAACAAAGAGATGGGATATCGAATGAGCAAGAAGATTGTTTTCTTGGCTTTGCTGCTATTGGCCGTGGTCAGCGTGCCGGTTCAAGCGCAAAGCCTCGGGGGTGCGTTCGACCGCGAAGATGTACCGATTTTACCCAGTGGTGGTAATTGGTGGACTCCGGATACGGGCCCCGGACGTTGGGGTCTGCAAATCGAAGTGCAAACCGGAACGGTCTTTCCGTTGGGCTTTTTAGGCTCGGCTATCTTCAGCTACAGCTCTGATGACCCCAGTGATGCCACTTGGTACAGCATCTCCCAGCCTTACCAATACAACCCCAATTGGCGTCAGGACGGTTACATTGGCCGCATGGTGCTGACCTTAAACCAGTCGCGCGATGGTATTTGCTTGTTGTGTGAAGATGGTTCAGCCGCTGGCGAGTCCATTGTTCCCGACGTAAGCACTGCCGAGATTATCTTTAGAGATAGCCTGAATGCAGAATTACACGTGGGCAGTGTGGTCCACCAATTGGTGAAATCCCAATGGGGCGATGGTGTTGAAGCTTATTTGGACGAGTTCTGGCGCCGTATTTTCCGCTTCAACATCGAGGCTACCTTCTCCGGCTTTAATGTGAATGGCGGCAGCTTGATCGCACCCCAGCGCGCCACCGGTACGGTAACCTACGAAAACCAAACCGGTTGGGAAGTGTATAACTACACCATTCCCACCGTGATCGAGAATATCGATAACGGTGTGCAAGCCCAGGCCTTCCAAGATTTCCAGTTGTTGGTGCATACCGCGACCAATCAATATCGTGTGATTTATCCGCGTTTGTCGGAAGACCGCCGCTTAGAATTTAAGCTGTTCCCGCAAAATCGCTTTATTGTGGAAGGCCGCTTGCTGCAAGGCGTTGGTTTCCCCAATGGCGAAGATGTCACCGGCAATATGCTGTTTATGACCACACCTTCTTTACAGCCCGCCACCGACGGTTCTCAGCGTCCTTGGTATTAAGAGGCTAGCGCTCAATGCCGTGTTGAGGCGTTGAGGCTTATAAAAAGCAAAAAAACCGGCGGTGTTGCACTGCCGGTTTTTTTGTGGCCGAAGCCAGGTGTCAATTCATCGTTTATCCTCTAGCGGAGGATCCCGCCGATGCGCGGGGGCGCCAGCCAGTATCGCTTTAAACCGCGAAACCGTTGTGGATGGCTTCTAATTTATTGCCGAACGGATCGCGCACGAAAGTGGTGAATACGTCGGGCTTGGGGTAACCAGGACGAGGACCAGGCTCACCCTCACAAACACCACTGTTAGACAGTGCTGCTTGGTGGAATTCGTTTACAGACTCTTGAGTGGGTGCCACGAAACAAATGTGGGTGCCGTTACCGAAAGTGGCAGCTTCTTGATTGAGCGGAGTCATGATCAAAAATTGCACTGCACCGTTACCGTAAGCGGCAAAACCTTCAGTGGCTGCTAAGCAATCGCAACCTAAGGTTTTCATAACGGCGTCGTAAAACTTACGACCTTCTTCGATAGAAGGTACACCAACACTTAAGTGGTCGATAATGTTCATGTGATGTTTATCCTGACACATAGAGGTTGATAAATAGCTAATCGGATTGGCCTAGTGAAAACACCAGCTATCCTTTGGCTGAATTAAACTGCTGCATTCAGTAGCGCTGATGGTTTTGTATCCTTATCTGCGCTTGTGCTCTGAATACATTAAAAAACGCTAAGCGCTTTAATGAATACCCTGTAATAAAGCCCAGCTACGAGGCTTTGTATCCTTATCTTTTTTAAGCTTTAATGATTAACTGTGGTAACCATTAAAGCTTAAATAAATAATGCTTATTACATCAATGGCATGTGACCGTTTGCTGAACACACACCGTAAATGTAGAGAAAATAATATTCGTTGTTCTTATTGTTTTTTTAATTCTTGAATCAGCAATCTGATCTATAAACGTGATCTTAAGTAAGCGTATTGTTTATCTTGATGAAGTTGCTCGGTATTAACGCTTATGCGCTGCTGATCCCGATGGCTATAAACTGGATGTTTAGCTTTAAAGCCATAGCTGATAATCAATGTTATTTAATGCATGTTTTGTTGATCATCGAGCAAGTTTTTAAACCCAGTCCATTAAAACCATAATAAAAAACAAAGACAATCATCTTGATGTAAATCAGGCTCTTGAGCAATCTGTACCGGACGACGAGCAAAAGTACCTTAGTGTTGTATCGATGTACGACAAATCATGTTGCTTTGTTAATGATGATGAAAAACATTTTCATTCACATTAAGTCATTAACAGCCTAAAGATAAAAACATAACGGACATGAAATAGCATTGACCGACGATAAGACGCTCAATCTTTTTTGTGCTGAAACGGATTGCCTATTTAAGCTTGATGATCTTCCTTGAAGATCTTAATGAAGGCGATGAAGCCGCTCGCAGATTTACGAAGCGGCTTTGCGATATTCGGTGGGTGGTGAGCCGAACTTAGAAGAAAATGCACGGGTAAACGCCGCTGGCGATTGATAGCCTGTTTGCATGGCCACCTGTTGAATACTGCAACGGGAGTCGTCTAATAAAGACAGCGCTTTTTGTAGACGCCATTCCGATAAATACGCCATAGGACTCATGCCGATGAGTTCGCTGAAGCGCTCCGCGAATCGACTACGCGACATTGCCACTTTAGAAGCCAGGCTTTCTACCGTCCAAGTGTGGGAATATTCGGCGTGCATGAGCTGTAGCGCTCTACCAATTTGCCGATCGTTAAAGGCCAGCAAAATAGCGTGTAGCTCAGCGCTTTGGTGAATACCCACCTTTAATAGCTCGATAAAAACAATTTCCGATAAACGGGTAACTGCTGCCGTAGAGCCCAGGGTTTCGGAAAAAACTCGACGTGCCAGTAAGCGCAGCATTTCGTCCAGCAAAGGTTCGCGCGCTCGTAAAGCAGAAGTGGTGAGCAGGTATTCGGGCAATGCACGCAAAATAGGGTGATCGGCACCAAAACGAAAACTCAGATGGCCACACACCATTTGTGTGGAAGCGTTGGGGTCGCCGTCGCCCACCACCAATACACCTTGTCCGTCGTATTTGTTCTCGGCCAGCACGGTTTCCAGCTCTGGCGCTGGACGCGCGGGGTCGTCGGCTAAAATATGTGAACGCCCACGGGGAATAAGCACTAAATCGCCAGGGCCCAGCTGCACACTGGCACCGGAAGCAAAGTTCACGTGGCAACTGCCTTGAACAACCAAGTGAAACCGTGCGGCTTGAGCCAAGTTTGGCACCGTGATTGCCCAAGGAGGGGAAAAATCGGTTCTGAAATACAGAGCGCCACTCAGCTTGAGTGTATCCAAAATATCGTTCAGTACATCCATTTTCTGCGCCAAATCCGAAATAGTTTGCAGATCGTCCAATATAGTCGACTATTTGATCAAGGAAAGTCAATTTTTCTGGGTCTTAGTGCAAAAATAATATGAGTAAACCGAGCGGTGCTGTTGTTCGCCAAATTGAGAAATAGTGGCTCCAAAGTTCAGGGCGAGTTTTCGTTCGCGCAAAACTGCTCGTTATAAGAAAGCGAGCATCACTTGCCCAAATTGCGATCCAAACCGGGATCTAAACTGCGATATACAGTGCGGCATTAATCTGCGACATATTGTCGCAGTTAATGCGTAGCGTATTTATCGCAAATCATATTAGCGTTATGGTAACTGCCCAGTTGCTATGCGGCTTACAGGAATGACTTGCATATCACTTATGCATAACCATTAGTTGTGATTGCGTTTAGCTTATTATTCTTTCTCGCTATCAAGAGATGCAGCACTTAACGCTTCGTAATAGAGTGCGCTTCAACTTAACAACAGCTGTGTTCTATGTTCAGTGTGGATTGATCAAACACTGATGCACAAAATTGCACTTGTGTATGTCGATTTATCAGTTGTTCGTTTAATACTTGTTGCTTTTTAACTTGATGCCAGGACGGCAATAACCAAAGAAGGATGCAATGATGAATAAGCAACGAATCTAATTGGTACGACACGGCGTACCCACTTTAGTGGGGTATTGCGGTGTCATCGCCTTCTTAAAGTTCAAAAGGTTTTCATATCAAGAGTGTACCTTGATGGATCAAGGTGCCTGTGAACGGATTCGTTTGGACTTTTTTCGGTAGGGTCTTGCGATAACGATCGTTAACATTTGTCTTCATCAGTAGGTTTTATTGTTTACCAACATGCTGTGGGTCAGAAGACAGTGATTGATGTTAATGAGGTATTGCAAATAAAAAAATGATGATGCTTGCATCAAGGAGATATTCAATGAAACTTGCGACTATTGGCGCGATTAGCTTACTGACTTTAACTTCTTTTGCCGCGGTAGCAGGCGATATTAACCGTGCAAAGTTCAATAAAGATGGTTCGGTTAATCAACCTAAAAACTGGCGTGCATGGGTTTTTGTAGGTTCACCATTAACACCTAATGCTTTGAACGGTGGCATGGCCGCATTCCCTGAGTTCCATAATGTATACGTTGAACCCAGTGCGTTTGAAGCCTACTCAAAAACTGGCAAATGGCCTGATGGCACCCAATTTGCTAAAGAGCTGACTAAAGTTCGCACCGGTAGCAACTGTAATAAAGATAACGGCGCTTGTGCTGAAGTTTCCGGTATGGGTTACTTCAATGGTGAGTTCAGTGGTTTAGAGTTAGCGGTTAAAGACTCTAAGCGTTTCTCTGATGAGCCGGGTAACTGGGCTTACTTCACCTTTGGTCATAAAGCACCTCCTTACAACAAAACAGCAGAAGCCATGCCCACCGAAGCATGCAATGGTTGTCATGAGAAAAATGCGGGTGAAGACTTTGTTTTCAATCAGTT
Source organism: Lysobacterales bacterium (assembly GCA_022360675.1). Taxonomy (GTDB): domain Bacteria; phylum Pseudomonadota; class Gammaproteobacteria; order Xanthomonadales; family Wenzhouxiangellaceae; genus JAKSCJ01. The sequence goes on along the minus strand of JAKSCJ010000011.1, from coordinate 30,732 downwards.
CTATCCCGTGCTGAAATCAGCTAAAAGCAGCCGTTAATTTTTAACGCTGCTGAGCAAAGCCCGGCTTTGTCGGGCTTTGCTTGTATGCTGTTGGGTATTGGTTTTCGTTTAACGCTTTCATTTTATGTTTTTGCTTTAAAAGCCCAATACGCTAAAGCCTCCGTCGACCACTAAACATTGCCCGCTTATATAAGACGCAGCGGGTAAGCACAGAAATACCACCGCAGCGGCAGCCTCATGAACTTGCCCGACCCGTTGTAATGGGGTGCGTTTGATAACTTCCTGTAAATAGCTAGGGTCTTGTAATACCTGCTGTGCCAATGGTGTGGCGATATACCAGGGGGCCATGGTGTTTACTCGAATTTGATCGGCTGCCCATTCCACCGCTAGGTTTTTCCCCAGTTGAATCAACGCCGCTTTGGTCATGCCATAAGGCGCGCCCGTGCGTAAATGGGTGATGCCCGCCACTGAGCTCACATTAACCACTGCTGCCGTTTTGGCTAGCCTTAACTGCCCATGGAGTTGGCAGCTGAGTTGATAGGTGCTGTGCAGATTGGTGTTGAAGATATGTTGATACTCGTCTTCTTTATATTCCAATGCGGCTTTGCGAATATTTGTGCCCACGTTATTAATTAGTAAATTCAGGTCGCCAAAATGTTCGCTACTCCATTCGACGATGGCGCAGCGCCCCTTGGCTTCACTCACATCGGCGGCCAGCGCGTGGACTTGTTGCTCGCCATAGCGCTGGGCGAGTTGCTCGCGACGGTGCTGTAATGTTTTGTTGGAGCGCGCCACCATCAGTACCTGTGCGCCGCGTTCCAATAATTGTTCGGCTACACCAAAACCAATGCCTTGACTGGCTCCGGTAACGATGGCGCATTGGCCGTCTAAACGCCATAAATGGCCCAATGCCGCGCTGGAAGATGAAGATGTATCGATCGCCATGAAATGCTCCTGCCTCAATACTTATGTTGACCTGCTGCCTTTGTCATAATGACGGCATTATTAATAACAACAATGCGTGATGGACGTTATGCCGAAATCGTGTCGTCTTTTGTGCCTGGGTAGCTTGCTGTTGCTCGGCGCGTGTAGTAGCCATTGCACACCTGAAGTATCCCATGAGTATGGCGTGAAAGCCTTTGCCGATAAATGGCTGGGGCGTGCAGCAGATTTACAGCCCGATTTATTGTGCGAAGTGGACGAAGCGGCTTTCGTACAGGGCTGGGAAGAAGCCCAGGGCTTGTTCTGCACGCCTAAGTTGGGTTGGCAGCAGGGTTTGGCAGGCGCTGCGCAGCTAGAACTTTGCGTTGAAGACAAAATCCAGCCGGGGTCGTATGTGGCCACTTATCGTTTAGGCCAGCAATTGGGTGCGATGCGCGGTGAGATGATTGATTTAACTGGCTTAACCATGAAGGGCGAAACCCTGACTCCGGCTCAGGCGTCGCGCCAGCGGGGCCTGCTATTTGAAATGAATGAGATCCAAGTCTTAGCCGAGCAAATGGGCTTACTGGAGCCCACAGCTACGGAATCAAGCACACATTAAGTGCTTGGCATAAGAGCGCGCCTAACAAAAACGCCAATAAAAAAACCGCCGTATTTCAACGGCGGCTTTTTGTGGCTTTAAGTTTATGATTCCGCTTGCATGCGCGCTCGTTACGGCATGATGCAGAAGCAATGAGCCAAGGTTTGTGGGCGGTCGCTTTCTTGCAATAAGATGCTGAGTTCTTGTTGCGCACGTTGTAAGGCCGGGTGTTTTGGCAATACGCCAAAGGCTGCACCTTGGCCAGTTAAAACGCCTAGAACTTCGCTTTGGGGTGGCTCAATACCGGCGGCAATCAACGCTTGGCTGCCGGTTTCGGCAAGAATACGTTCAAAGCCGCTGAGTTGCTCTTCCACATAATGAATCTGGTAATCGTCGCCCAAACCTGCGTGGTGAGCGGCGGCGTTAATGGCATCTTGGATGCCGCCGCTTTGATCGACCAGGTGGCGTTCTAAAGCCTGGCCGCCGGTCCAAACACGGCCTTGGGCCACTTGATCGACCTCATCGACGCTTAAGTCGCGGTACTTCGAGACCAGCTCCAGGAAGTCTTGATAGCCGCGCTCGATAAACGACTGAATCATTTGCTCTGCGGCGGGCTGTAAGGGACGATCGGGGCGCAAACCACCCGATAGAGGCGTGGTGCCTACGCCATCGGTATGGATGCCTAATTTATCGAGTGTGCGATCGAAAGTGGGGAAAACGCCGAAAATCCCGATCGAACCGGTAATGGTTGAAGGGTTTGCCCACACCTCGGCGGCACCCATGGAAATCCAATAACCGCCGGAAGCCGCCACATTACCCATGCTAACCACGACGGGTTTGCCAGATTCGTTCAGCAATTCCATTTCGCGGCGAATAACCTCAGAAGCCAAAGCGCTGCCACCGGGGCTGTTAACGCGAAGCACCACGGCTTTAATGCTGTCGTCGTTATTGGCTTCGCGCAGCAAGCGTGCTAACGAATCGGAACCCACGGTGCCGGGTGGTTGTGAACCACCCGTGATGGAACCCTCGGCCACCACCACACCAACCCGGGCACTGGGCACTGTGGGCAGGCTGCGTTGTTGGCGTAGATAATCTTGCATATCGATCTGGCGGTATCCATCGTCGCTATCTACAGCGCCATTTTGGGCTAGTTCTGCTCGGGCCTCGGGCCACGTGATGAGGCGGTCGACTAAACCCATATCCAGGGCGAGCTGGGCGGAATTGCCGTCGGCATCAACAATTTTTTGTGCGTAGTTTTGTGTGAGATCGTTGAGAACTTCGGCGGGTAAGCCGCGATGGAGCGCAATGGCAGAAAGGTAGTTGTTCCAGATATCGTTAATCAGATATTGGCTGGCTTCGCGGTCGGGCTCGGACATATTGTCGCGAATAAAGGGCTCAATGGCCGACTTATAAGTACCCACACGGAATAAATGCACATCGACTGCGAGTTTTTCTAAACCCTCACGATAATAATTTCGATAATAGGCAAAGCCATCAAACCAGATGGTGCCTTGGGGGTCTAGCCAAATCTCGTCGGCAAGGCTGGCGAGATAGTAGCGGTCTTCGCTGTAGAAATCGCCCATGGCGATCACTTTCTTTCCGCTGCTGCGGAAGTCTTCTAGCCCTTGGCTAATTTCCTGCAAATTGGCCATGCCCACACTGGCCAGGCTGCTGCTGTCGATTAACACCTGACTAATGCGTGGATCTTTTTGTGCCAGCGAGAGTGCGGCGAGAATATCGCGTAACTGGGTTTCGCGCGGTGGCTCGCCGGTCCACGAAGCCAGAACGCGATCCAATGGGTAGCCGCTGTATTGTTCAACCACAGCGCCCACTGGTTTAAGAATCAGGGTGGTTTCGGTTTTAATGAGCTGGTCTTCGCCGCCCCGAGTGATGGCTTGAATCACGAAAATGAGGATCACCAAGAACACGATATTCAAGATGATGCGTCGGGTTCCGTCCACAATTTGCCAGAACCTGAACCAGGCACGGCTGAAGATGGAACGATTTTCAGATGAAGCCATGTGTAACCTTCCTATCGATTTGCACGTCAATTGTAGCAACGATCATTAGCGAGAACCCGTGCCAGTTTTCCTAACAGAAAACGCTAATGTACTGTTCTTTAAGGATGTTTCCTTATCCGGTTTGTAGGTCTTGCCGTTTGATGGCGAGGCAAGATGCTGAGGCACGGTAATTTCGGGGTTTGGTAAAAAATACTTTTTCTTGGTTTTTTTTACCATTGCTTAAATTTAGTTGATATTAAGTGTTTGTTTTTAAATGTTTAAAAATTGGCACGAATCATGCTTTAGTATTTGCAAGAACAAGCGGAGGGATGACTCATGCAAGCAAGCAATATCACACCGTTTCGGCCTAAGCAGTCGGTGCCCATGGGGGAGCATACGGTTAGCGATAGCGTTCGTTGGATGCAAAACGAGTTAAATAAAGCACAGCAAGAAGCGGCAGAATCTTTACAACGCCTGCGTTTACGTGAACGTGTATGCCGTGCTGAACTGCGGGATTTATTCACCGCGTTGGCTCGTAATGCACGCTTAGGCCTGGAGACCGTAACCCTGGAGGTGCAAATTCAGCGCCGCCAGGAAGAAACCACACTGTGTCGCCACCAAGCCAATATGATGGAGCAACATCTGGAAGTGTTGAGTCAACGTATCGACCGCACCACGCAGTATGCATGTGTTAATTAATCAACACATGCAACTTGCGACCACAGCACTTAACCTTGGGTTCCACCGAGTGCTTGGTGCTCTCGAATCATACGCGCGCTACTGCGGGTGAATCGCCCTACCAGCAACAGGGCCGCCGCACTGAGTCCGGCGATCATGCCTACCCACATACCGCGAGCCCCCCACTCATAGGTGAAGGTTAAGGTGTAACCGGTGGTCATGCCTACTAACCAATAGGCCACTACGGTGTAAATCATGGGGATTCGGGTATCTTTCAGACCCCTTAAGGCACTGGCGGCGGTAACTTGTAAGCCATCGGGCCACTGAAAGATCGCCGCTAAAAATAACAGTGGAATGGCCACACTGGCCACTTCAGGGTCGTTGGTATAGAGCGCAATAATGGGCGCGGGAAAGACAAACATCAACGTGATACCAACCGACTGCAAAATGCTCACCATGCCCATGCCTAAGAAGCCCTGATAACGCGCGCCTTCAGGGTCGTTACGACCAATGGCATTACCGACCCGCACGCTAATGGCATTACCTAAACCCAGCGGAATCATAAAAATTAAGGAGGCGAAGTTAATTGCCACCTGATGGCCCGCCACCGGAATTTCGCCCAAGCGACCAATGAGTAAAGCCGCTGCAACAAATAGGCTACCTTCTACCGCAATCATGCCGCCGATGGGTAGGCCGGTTTTTAGTAACTCTTTTAGCGTGTGCCAATGGGGCCAATCAAAGCGCTGTAACAGTTGGAAAGGGCGGTAGTGCTGGTGCCGGATAATCCAGCTCAACCAAATTAAAAACTGCAACCAATACACCGCTGCTGAAGCCCAGCCCACACCCACCGCACCCATGGCGGGTAAACCTAAGCCGCCATGGATAAACCATAAATTGAGTGGAATATTGGCCAGCGCACCGATGGCACCAACATACATCACTGGCCGTGTATGCCCTGTGCCTTCGCTAAAAAAGCGCAGCATGATAAAGGCACAAATGGCGGGCGCACCCCAAGAGAGCGCTAATAAATATTCACTGGCCAGCGGAATAATATTGGCATCGACGCCCACCCGCACCAGTAGCGGATGCGCGCTTCGGCACACCACAAACAATAAGCTGGCCAGTGCCAGCGATAACCACAGGGCTTGGCGAGTCATCGCGCCCACTTTGTGTTGCTCGTTGGCACCATCGAGTTGCGCCACCGCAGGAGGTACCGCCATGGAGGTGCCCATGACAAATAAAAACACCGCCGACCACACCGCGCTGCCAATGGATACCGCGCCTAAAGCTGTGGCGCCTAAACGCCCGGCCATTATGGTGTCGACAAAGCTCATGCCTAAACCGGCCAGGTTGCCGGCAATAATGGGTAAACCCAACATGAGTGTGCGCTTGGCCTCAGGAATTAAGCGCCTGGGGGCTATACTGGTATTTTGTGTTGCTGCAGCAAAGGGCATGTTATGAGCACCGCATTTGTAACCGGAGCCACCGGCTTTGTGGGCATTAATTTAGTTCGACAACTGGCCGAGGCGGGTTGGGATCTTCATATTCTTTGTCGCCCAAGTTCTCAGTTGCAGGATTTATCGGATCTGGATTTACACATTCATCGCGGTGACATTACCGATATCGACAGCTTACGTCGTGCAATGCCACAAGCTGTGGATGCCGTTTTCCATGTGGCGGCCAGTACCAATGTCTGGGCTCCCCATAATACGCAACAAACCCACATTAATGTACAAGGCACAGCGAATGTGCTTGAGGTGGCTTTAGCGCACAAGGCGCGGCGTTTTATTCATACCTCAACCTTTGCCGTGTGGGGCTTTCAGCATGGCACTTTTGATGAACAAACACCCATGCGCCAAGATGCCGACTGGATGAACTATGTACGCACCAAACGTGCGGCCCAAGATCTTGTGAAACAAGCCCATGCCAAGCGCGGCTTAGATGCAGTGATTTTGCATCCTGCGCATATTTTGGGGCCGTACGACCGCCATAATTGGTCGCGCATGATCCGTATGGTTAACGAAGGTAGTTTGCCCGGTGTGCCCCCCGGTGGTGGTGTGTTTGCCGACGTTCGCCAAGTGGCCGCTGCACATATTCAGGCGTTTCATAAAGGGCGCAGCGGACAACATTATTTATTAGGTGGTCAACAGGCCAGCTACTTGGAATTGGTGGCGGAAATCGGCCGCCAGCTCGGGCGCCCAGTGCCGCGCCGCAGCACTCCTGCTGTAGTTTTAAAGCTGGTGGCACTGGTACAGGATTACTGGGGGCGAATGCGCCAGCAAGAGCCCGATTTAACACCCGAAGGCGCGGCGATGATCACACAGCATATGAATTGCGATTCCCGTCGTGCCATAGACGAACTAAACTATCAACAAACCCCGCTGGCGGAGCTGGTGCGGGACACCTGTGAATGGATGCGTAGCGCAGGATTACTGGAATCTTCATGAGCGTTCATGACCACCGAGGCCCAGCCCTCAGTGATAATTACAAAGCACAACTAAAAGCGCATCCACGGGTGTTTCTACCCGCCCATGCCGATCCCGAACTACCCGCGATAGCACCGCCCTTTATGTTGTCGGTGCCGATGGGTCGTGTGGTGAAGGCGGTACCCGTGGCCGGCAACGAGGAGCACTGCGATAACTGCGGTGCGCCCTTGCAAGGTTCGTTTTGCCACCATTGTGGCCAACCCACACGCCACTTCATGCGGTTTTTCCCCGCTGTGGTGCGCGATATCGCGGCCGACTCCATCGGTATCGATGGTCGCTTCTGGCGCACTTTAAAAGCGCTCATGTTTCGTCCGGGTCGTCTCACGATCGACTACCTGTACGGACGCCGAGTGCATTACTCGCCGCCATTTCGCTTGTATCTCTTCAGCAGCCTGGTCGCGTTTTTGATTATCACCAGCATGGTCGATACCGCACTGGAAAGCGATGGTGAGTTGGTCCAGGCTGCCAATGCGATCAGAGAAGAGGAACGTGCAAAACAGGCAACTGAAGGCGAAGCCGATGGCTCTTTAAATGAGGCCATAGCTGGGGCGGCGGAGCAAGCTGTTGCGGGGTCGGAAACCCCGGTGGCCGGTGCGGCATCATCGAGCGAAGTAGCAGCTCCCCCGGTACCTGAATCATCGCCAACTTTGGCGCAGGCCGACGAACAGCGGCCAACACCCGAAAAAGAGCCTGTGGTCGAAATCGGGCCCGCTGAGGATGAAGCATCACCCAGCGTACCCACACCACCCGATGCGGCCACCATGCAGGAGCAAATGAAAGCAGCCTTGGTGGGTGTTGATGGCAGCTTTGAAGAGCGTAAAGCCGCACTCGACAATATGGAAGCGCTGCTAGAGCAATGGGGCGTGAACGATGATCAACGCTTTAGCTTTGGTGAAAACAGTGATGGCTCAGAGAAATGGTACGACGCCGACGACCTGCAAGCCTGGGATCTCAAACAACAGCTGGAAACGCCTGAAGATGTGCAGCGATTCCAAGATGCCATGCAGGCCATGGCCTTGGCTAAAGCGGTGGAAAATCTGAGTGGTAAAGAAGAGGAAGACGATGACTTTGAGCTGCACTTCTTTGGTGATAAAGCCTGGCATGTGACGGATAACCCACTCACTTTCTCTTTCTTAACTGACGGCATGAATGAGCGCTTAAATCAGGAAATCCACGAATTCCAGATGCGTGCTCCCGATATCCGTAAAGACCCGCGCATTATTGTCGATCCAATTTTAGAAGTGTTGCCGCAAACCATGTTTTTGCTGCTGCCTGCCTTTGCGCTGTTATTAAAAATCTTCTATTGCTTCTCGCGCCGTTACTACATGGAGCATTTGCTTTTTGCTCTGCACAACCATGCTTTTGTGTACGCCATGATTGCCTTGGGCTCTTTGCTGGAATGGGTGAATGGTGTTTTGAGCGGGTGGGGGACTGGGCCTTTGTGGTACGAGATTGCCAGCGGCGTGGAATGGCTCTGGTTATTTGTGTATTTGTTCCTGGCTCAAAAGCGCGTCTATGGCCAGGGTTGGATACTCACCAGCATTAAGTTTCTGCTGCTGGGTATTTTGTACTCCATCTTGCTGAGCTTTGTGGCGGTGATTGCCTCACTGGTGGGCATTATCTTGATTTAAGATCTGCTGAAGTCTTTCAAATATAAAAAAGCCCTGCTGCCAAGCGTCGATAACGCAAAGGTAACAGGGCTTTTTTGTGGCCGGCTTATTTGGGGTGACTTTAGGCGCTGTAGCGCTGCTGCAAGAACTGGAATACCGCACGTAAGCCTTGTGCCTCGCCACCACGGGGGCGGGCGGCACGGCTGCCATTGTTCCAACCGTAAATGTCGAGGTGAATCCAAGGAATGTCTTCATCCACAAAACGGCGCAGGAATAAGGCGGCGTTAATGGCACCGGCAAAGCTGCTGGGGGCGCAATTGGTCATGTCGGCAACGTGGCTGTGTAAATAGCGCTCGTAGCCATCAACCAAGGGCAGTGGCCAAACCGGATCGGCGCTGTCGTTGCCGGCTTGCATTAACGCTTGGCTGAGTTCGTCGCGATTGGTGAAAAACGGCGGAACATCCGGGCCTAAAGCAATGCGTGCGGCACCGGTCAGCGTGGCGAAGTCGATAATCAATTCGGGCTTGGATTCACAGGCGCGTTGCAGTGCATCGCATAAAACGACACGACCTTCGGCATCGGTGTTCGTGATTTCGACCGTATAACCGCGGCGGGTGTTAATGACATCGCTGGGGCGATAAGAACGGCCTGAGACCATGTTCTCGACCGCTGCGATATACATTTTGAAGCGCACGGGCAGTTGCTGTTCCATGATTAAGCGGGCCAGCGCTAAAGCGTGGGCGCTGCCGCCCATGTCTTTTTTCATGTGCAACATGCGATCGCCACCTTTCAGGTTTAAACCGCCGGTATCGAAGATCACCCCTTTACCTGCCAAGCAAATAAGCGGATGTTCATCTTTACCCCAAGTTAATTCGATCAAACACGGCCCACGGTCGCTGCCCATACCCACGGCGTGAATGGCGGGGTAATCGTTTTCCAGCGCTTCACCATCAACGACATTCACTTGGGCACCAAACAGCTCGCCACAGTCGCGGCAAGCTTGGGCGAGGTCGCTGGGGCTTAAATCTAGCGGCGGTGTGTTGATTAAATCGCGCACCATGAAATGGGCTTGTTGCAAGCTTTGAACTTGATCGCGCAATGCTTCGGGTAAATGCAGGCGGGCACCGTTGTCGGCTTGGGACTTATAACGCTCGAAGCGATATTGACCCAAACTCCAGCCCAGCAGCAACAACTTTTCATCCATGCCGTCAGGAACGGCGGCAAGGCGATAGTCGCCGGCGGCCAGTGCAGGCGATACCGCACCTAAAGCGGTGAGAACTTGATTTGGATCGTAACCGACGAGAACCGCGTCGATGTGTCCTTGCGCGTTGGGAAGGTTAATGAACTGCCCTGGGCTGGCGTCGAAGGCATTGTGCTCGAGCCATTGTTGTTGAAACGGTTCTAGCTGCTCGCGCTGGGCATCCAGTGTGCTGGCGCTCACTAAAAAGAGGTTGATGCATTGTTCTGCTGTTGTATAAGGCATGCGTTGGTTCCCGTCATTCGAATGCGCATTATAGCCGGGCATTCGTCACGCGTTTGTCATCTTCAGGGCACCCGCATGCCAGCTCGTGACGATGCTGATCTTGTATTCGGTGCGGCGTCCCTGGCTAGTCGATAATCCCTTAGAGAACACGTTCTCGTGGAAGCGCGGGCAGTTTTGGCCTGCCCGGCGCGCACAGCATAGTAGCAAGCTTGTCTGGTGTGTGTTGTGAAAATATTTTCAGGCTAAAAATGCTAAATACGATTCGGTTAATTGATCTAAATGTTGAATGTCAGGTGTGGCAATACTGTTTTGTGGCCAGGGTTTTTCGTTACGATTTAGCCACAATGCTTGTAAACCAGCTTGGCGAGCGCTTTCGGCGTCTTCTAAGGGATGATCACCAACATGCAAAATATGTTCGGGTGCCAGCTTTAAGCGTTTACTCAACAGCTGCCAAATCGCTGGATCAGGTTTGCGCAGGCCCACATCGGCGGCGCGTAGACATAACCGGAAGTGATGGCCTAAGCCAATTCGTTGTAAGTCGGCATTGCCGTTGGTGACGGCCACCAATGGCAGCTTGCACGATAAACGCTGAAGTAAACGCCGGGCATCGGGATAGAGCTCAACAGCTAAACGATACTGATAGTAAAGCTCCCAGGCGGGTTGAGCTAAACGTGGGTCGTAGGCGCAGGTTTGCAAAGCCAGGCGAAAACACAAGCGCCTGAGTGCGCCTAAATCGTGGCTCAGATGGGGATGGCGCTCGCTGATTTCGTGGCGCAACTCACGAATGCCCGCCACATCGTAGCGTTGGGCGACTCGTGGGGCGTGTTGTTGAAACCAGGCCATCACCATGTTATCGGCCCGATCAATGGCGGGCATGATGGGCCAGAGTGTGTCGTCTAGATCTAAACTGATCACGCGCACGCGCTGAAAGTCGATGTGTTCGGTTAAGCCTGAGTGCTGCGGGCTGGTAATGGTAGACGCCACGCTGTTACTCCAAGGTGACTAGGTAAGAATAACGACCACGCTGAATTTGCATCACCAAAGCGCGCCGACGCTGATTGCGCTGGCGTTGATTACTTTGCTGAACCACCTCACCTAACTGGCTCAGTGTCTCGACACGGCGGCGCTTAATGCCCAGCACAATATCACCTTCGACCAGCCCTTGGCGCTCAGCGTAACTGCCTGGTTCCACATGGCTAATGGCTACCCAGCTATTGTCGCGGTCGCCCTTGCGCGAGCGTTGAACAAACTCGGCACCCGAAAAACGTCGATCTAAGCTTTTGCCCTCAACAATAATGTCTTCTTGGGCGGTGATGGGAACCTGGGTGTTACGGGTTTTTCCGCCACGCAGATATTCCAGCGCAATGTTTTCGCCCACCGGCACTAAGCCTTCGGCATTGCGCAGATCTTGGCTGCGCTTAATGGTTTGGCCGCCCGCTTTGACGATGATATCGCCCGCTCGCAGGCCTGATTCCGCAGCCGGTGTGCCGCCCCAAACTTGGGTAACCACAACGCCTGAGGGTTTTTCGATATCGAAGGCGCGGGCCAAATCGGGCGTTAAATCCTGCACTTCTAAGCCTAAAGTGCCGCGCCGTACCTCGCCAAAGCGCAGCAGTTGTTCCATCACTTGCTGCACCATGCTTGAAGGTATGGCAAAACCAATGCCTACATTGCCGCCACTGGGCGTGAAGATCGCAGTGTTAATGCCCACTAACTCGCCGCGCAAATTAACCAGAGCACCGCCGGAGTTGCCTGGGTTAATCGAGGCATCGGTTTGAATAAAGTTTTGCAGTGCCAAACCACTCAATGCACTGCGGCCCAAGGCGCTGACAATACCCGAGGTTACGGTTTGCCCCAGGCCGAAAGGATTACCCACAGCCACCACAAAATCGCCCACTTGCAGTTGTTGAGAGTCGGCCAGCCCCAGCGCGCTTAGATCGTCGGCTTCGATTTGGATCACCGCCACGTCGGTATCGGGGTCGCTGCCGATGAGCTGCGCTTCGAAATTGCGGCCGTCGTCTAGAGTCACGGCGATATCGTCGGCACCTTCAATGACATGATGATTGGTGAGCACATAGCCACGCTCGGCATCGACAATAACGCCCGAACCCAAACTGGATTGCACGCGTTCGCGCGGAGCGCTGGGTAAATCGAAGAAATAGCGGAAAAAAGGGTCATTCAGCAAGGGGCTGGAAACGCGTACTCGAGTTTCGGTATGAATATTCACCACCGCCGGGGTGACCTCGGCCAAGATGGGTGCCAGCGAAGGAAGCGGTTGGCCATCTACAGCTGCGGGTAAGGCGGCGGTGCTGTTGCTGGATAGCGCACCGAGCGAAAACAGGGTCAGAACCGCCAGTACTAAGCGAAATGGATAGATGAATGCTGATGTCATAGAAGTAACGGTACTCATTAGCTTCGATTGATGGCTTTGACCATGGCGTATTGACTGGGTTTCGCTCGATTTGATGGCACTTGTATGTGCACATGCCGCTGAGCGAATAGCGAATTCACAAACCTGTCATGGCCACTGGTTAAGGTGTGGAATAGATTGCATTTCCGTCTGAATAATGCAAGATATAGGCAGCATAGCGAATTCACCACAATGTGTTGCCATAAAAGCGGCTGAGCATGTGGCATCAGCGTCGCTAGCCTGCTGATGAATACAGCGCCAGCCATACTGGTCTTAAAACTTGCCTTGGGCCCGGTTCATTAGAATGCGTGGGGTCAGTGCAGGGATCTGACAGATCGTATTCGTTTGAGGTGCTGTGTCATGCAAAACTTTAACCAGTTAGTATTGCGCACTGATGCTGCCGGAATGCCGATGGAATGGATAAACCATCAGCAAGCCGTGCACTTAATTGCGCTGGATCGTGTCTGTTACTCCTTAGGTAGGGTGTTGTACACCTTACACGGTGGCATTAACGCCAAAAGTGGCGATCGAAGTACCATCGCCGTGAACGCCATCTTAGCGACTCACGGCATTCATCCTCTGCCTCATCTGTACGACAAAAGCTACACGCCTCCCCTCAGTAATCGAGCGCTCTTCCGCCGCGATCAAAATCTTTGTCTTTATTGCGGTGTTCAGTTCCCAGACTCCAATCTCTCGCGCGATCATGTACAACCGGTCAGCCAACAAGGCGAAGATCGTTGGTCGAATGTGGTGACTGCGTGTAAACGCTGCAATAACCACAAAGCCGGGCGCACGCCCGAACAGGCCGGAATGCAATTGCTTGCGGTGCCATTTGTGCCCACCCATGCTGAGTACATATACTTGCAAGGCCGCCGCATTTTGGCTGACCAAATGGAGTTTCTGCTGGCGCATTTTCCACGTGATAGTGTTTTGCGGCGCCGGGTGGAGAAGGGCCAGTCTTTATTGTTGTGAGTGCACAAGACACGGTTTATTTAATTGATGCCAGCGTGCAGATCTTCCGCGCCTGGTTTTCTGTTCCCGCCGATTTCAGCGACGCCCAAGGGCGTCCGACGAATGCGGTTTACGGTTTTGCCGGATTTTTATGCGGCTTATTAGAGCAACAGCAGCCCAGTCATGTGGTGTTGGCTTTCGATGAGTCGCTTTCCAGCTCTTACCGCAACGAAATTTATCCTGAATACAAAGCCAATCGTGATCCGGCACCCGAGGAATTGAAGCGTCAATTCGCTTGGTGTCGTGAATTGGGCGAAGCCATGGGCATTCCCTGTTATGGCCACGATCGCTACGAAGCCGATGATTTAATCGGCACTATGAGCCAGATTTGGCGTGGGCGCGGCTATAACAACTGTATTGTCACCAGCGATAAAGATCTCACCCAACTGGTGGGGCCGGGTGATTGGTGGTGGGATTTATCGCGCCGCAAAAAAATGGATGCCTCAGCCGTTGAAGCCCATTTCGGTGTGCCTCCCCATTTAATTGCCGACTATCTGGCGCTCACCGGCGATGCGGTGGATAACATTCCTGGTGTGCCCGGCATTGGTCCAAAAACCGCCGCGAAGCTATTGCAGCACTTTGGCAGTTGGGAGGCTTTGTGGTCGGGCTTAGAGCAGGTGCCCAGCATCAAAATGCGTGGTGCTGCCAGCGTGGCCAAGAAACTTAACGACCACCGCGATGCTGCCTTTATGGCGCGTCAACTCACCGAGATCTGCTGCGATATTCCAGAGGTGGTGGCAAACCCAGAAGCAGAACGCGGTACAGGTTCTAGCGCCACCTTAGAGCGTTTATTCGACGACTTAGGCTTTGGCCCCATGTTGCGGAGGCGTTGCTTAGCACTGTGTTGAGTGCAAGCTTAGGTTTTTAATACGCATAAAAAAGGCTGGTACGAACCAGCCTTTTTTGAACTTAGGCACGTAGCGCGCTGCTTAGCCTTGTTTTTGCTCGTCGGGAACTGGTGGTGCGTGATCTACTTGATCGGCCGGAGTGGCTTTGCGACTACGAAACTCGGGGAAGCGCTGTTCGTCTAGGCGTGCCAATGGCAGCTTTAAAACGGGTACCGGGCTAATGTGCGTGCCAGGCAGGCGCTTGCCTTGCAGGTCAAAGGCCGGCCAATGGTTGGCCGCCAAGAACAACAAACTGTTACCTGCCACCGTGCCGTAAGACGGACCATCGAAGCTTTCTAAGGCGGCGACCATGGGCGCGTCTTGCTCGATGCTGCGGCCATCTTCACCTAAGCGAATTTGCAGCACACGGGCGGGCTCGATGCCGTTTTGAATGGCGAATAAATGGCCATTCCAGTAGTTGATACCTTCCAGGCCACTCAGATTGAGCGTATCGGGTTTGTTAATGCGGTAGAGCTGTTGGTCGGTAATGCTCCACATGGCAATGCCGAGTTCGCGGTCGGCCACGTATAACAGTTGGGCGTCGTCGTTGTAGGCCAAGCCGCGCAAGCTGGTGAATTGGGAGCTAAAGAAGAGCTTCTCCAATTGCTGGCTGCCGGGTTTTAACACATGCACCATGGGTTGGCGGCTGTCGGCCACGTAGACACTGCCGTCTTTGGCCACGGTTAAGTTACCAAAACCATGAGGCTTGCCATCGGGAATCAGTTGATAGCGTTGTTTTTCTTTACCGGTGTTTAGGTCAAAAGCCACCAGTGCTGCTAAACCGTAGTCGGCCTCTTTGTAAGGGCGCCATTGGCCCACAGCGGTACTGCTTACCCACAGCGTATCGCGTTCGCTGTCGACAGCTAGACCAAAAATAGCCCACAACTTACTGGTGTCGATGGCAGGCGCTACGGCCTCACCGTTGGCATCAAAGCGAGCAATCTGACCCTCGCGTACATCACCCACAAATAACTGTTTACGTTGAGCATCCCAGGCCAGGGTTTCTGGCATGACGGTGCTCTCAGGCAGGGTGAAGGCGGTTTCGGCAAAACCGTATGGCTGGGTGGCGGTTTTCAGCAGCTTGTTGATGTGATCGTAAACCTGGGTCGAGCGAATGGGCTCGGTCTGCGGAATTTGATCGAAATCGAAGGCTAAACCCTGGCGCTGCATTTGAATCATCAGCGTGTAGGCGGCGGCTTTTTGGCCGGTTTGGGCATAACCCACCACCAATTGTGCCATCAGGTGTGGATCATCAGGGCGTAAGGTGCGTGCATGTTCCAACACGCGTACAAAATCTGCATACTGGCCACGCTTAAAGGCTTCTAAGCTGTACAGTTTCAGGCTGGGCATGTGGTTTGGTAGCTGCGCTGGAATCGTTAAGGCCGCATTTTGGCCTTCGGCAACAGCCGCTTGTTGATCTTGGGCCCAAGCGCTGCTGAGCGCTGCACATAAAACTAAAGTACTGAAACAAAAGCGAATTGCTCGATACATCACGGTACGTGACCTCGTCATCGTGTTCGGGGAGAGCGTCTTTAAGCTCGATATTTTTCGCGCGGGATGCGCAGTTTACCATTGTGGACGCTATGACTGATATTCCCTCCAAAGACTCCAATTACGAAATAAAATTCCGTGGACGCTTTTTACACTTCGCACAAAAGGGCCATTGGGAGTTCGCCACGCGCGAACATAACAGCGAAGTGGCGGTGATTATTCCGGTGACAGAAGCCAAGGAATTGGTGCTGGTGGAGCAGCATCGTATTCCCCTGGGTAAAGCTACCATTGAGCTGCCCGCAGGTTTAATTGGCGATGTGGCCGAGCATGCTAATGAAACCGTGGCCACCGGTGCGGCGCGGGAGCTGGAGGAAGAAACTGGCTTTCGCCCCGGCAGTATGCGCGAGTTGATCAAAACACCCACATCGGCCGGACTCACCGACGAAACGGCAGTGTTTTTCTTAGCCGAGAATTTACAACAGGTTTCAGCTGGTGGTGGCGATGAGACTGAAGATATTCAAGTGCATGTGATTGCGCTGACTGAGGTTTGTGCTTGGTTGATGCAGCAATATCGGGCGGGCAAAGCGGTGGACCCAAAAATTTACAGTGCTTTGTATTGGCTGGAACACCCCGAAGCCTTGGCTTAATGAATCCAAGATCGCTGGGATGCGACCGCCACCGGAATTGGTGGCGGCCGTTTGCTTTGTTCGTCGAATACTTGCCGCTTGAATACTTGAAACTGGCTAGCTAGCCTGCAATCCAGGGTTGAATAATCACCACCAGCGAACCCACGGTGAGCAGGATCCAGGTGACTAAGGTGCCGTAGAAACGGCCAAAGCTTTTACCGGCTGCTTTCCCCAAGCCTTGTGCATGCAACACACGGGCAAGCAACAACGTTGCACCGTAAACCCATAGTGCCCAGGCCGGAATCTGGTTGATTTCCATGATCAACAACAGCACTAAAGCTAACGGCACGTATTCGATAAAATTGGCGTGGACGCGAATGGCGCGTTCCAGCGACTCATGGCCGCCACTACCTAAGCCGGTTTGGTGGCGGCGGCGCTCTTTCACCACACGCCAACCCAAAACCAAATACAACAAGACCAAAAGCCCGGCAAACAGGGCGCTTACTTGAATGGCCAATACACTTCCCCTCGATTCATTATGAACTGGATTTTATGATGTCCGGTTCACAATTTAGGCGGCACTGGGGCGGGCTGCAAGTGTTTCTTGCTGGGCCTGGGCTAAGGCTTGGGCTAAATCTGCCACGATGTCTTCGTGGTGCTCTAACCCTACCGATAAGCGAATAAGCCCGGGGCTTATACCCGCTTCTGCTAATTCTTCGGGGCTGTAGGTGGCGTGGGTCATGGAGGCTGGATGCTGAATTAAGGTCTCGGCATCGCCCAGGCTCACCGCCAGGCGGCACAGTTTCACAGCGTTCATCATGGCCACGGCCGCGTCGTAGCCACCGTTTAATTCAAAGGCGATCAAAGCGCCTGGGCCTGCCATTTGCGTGCCGATGAGCGAATG
The DNA here is from genome assembly GCA_022360675.1 of Lysobacterales bacterium. Taxonomy (GTDB): domain Bacteria; phylum Pseudomonadota; class Gammaproteobacteria; order Xanthomonadales; family Wenzhouxiangellaceae; genus JAKSCJ01. The sequence continues at coordinate 13,624 of JAKSCJ010000011.1, read as the reverse complement.
GCCGGGGTGCTCTTTAAAGCCGGGCCAATAAATATTGCCCACCTGGCTGTGTTGACGTAACCATTGGGCCACATGCTCGGTATTGCTTTGATGGCGCTCCACCCGTACTGGCAGCGTTTTTAAGCCGCGAATAATCAACCAGGCATCCATGGGGCCTAAAGCGGCACCCATGGTTTTCAGCGGGCCGCCGCGCAGGTTGGTAACGGCCTCGGCACTGCCACAAACAATACCAGCGATCACATCGCCATGACCGTTGAGATATTTGGTGGCGCTGTGCAGCACTAAATCGGCACCCAGTTCGATAGGGCGCTGCAATACCGGGGTCATGAAGGTGTTATCCACCACGCTTAATACATCGTGTTGCTTGGCTAAGGCCATAATCGGCGCCAGCTCGATGACTTCCAGCGTGGGGTTAATGGGCGTTTCCAGATAAATCATGCGTGTGTTGGGGCGCAGTTCAGCAGCCACCGTATTGGCATTCACCTCAGGTAAGAAGCTCACCTCAATGCCAAAACGCGCTAGATCTTCGGTAAACAAAGCGAAGGTGCAGCCGTACAGGGCTTTGCTGGTGATCAGGTGATCGCCCTGTTGTAAGTGGCCAAAAATGACTGCAGCCACAGCCCCCATGCCTGAGGCAAAGGCAATGCCATCTTCGGCACCCTCTAAGGCGGCGACGCGTTGTTCCAGTTCGCGTACTGTGGGATTACCTAAACGCGAGTAAATAAAGCCTTCGCTTTCACCGGCAAAGCGCGATGCGCCCTGGGCTACGTTGTCGAAAACATAGGTGGAAGTTTGGTGAATCGGCGTGCTTAAGGAACCAAAGCTCGGGTCACCAACGCGTCCTGCGTGAATGGCCAGGGTTTCTAAATGACGAGTGGATTTCATCGCTTTGCTCCAGACGGTGTCGATCAACAGCACCTGGAGATCGACGACTCAGGTGCTGGTTTGGTTTTGGCAATCCAAGGGCAGCACGGTAGAGCGCTTCACTTCTTTCAACACCACACTGGTATGAATACGCGCAATTCCCGGAATGGGGAATAAACGCTCCGAAATGAAATTGTGCAAATGCATGGTGTTGGGCACCGCCACCTTCAGTAAGTAGTCGTACTCGCCGGTGAGGTTGTGGCACTCCAACACTTCAGGCATGGCAACGAGTTGCTCTAACAAATGAGTAATTTGCTCGTGCCGATGAATTTCCAAAGTCAGCTGAATGAAACACAACTGATCGAACCCCAAAGCCTCGCGTTTGAGCAAGGCGTGGTAACCTTCGATATAGCCTTCGTCTTCCAAACGTCGCACCCTAGCTAAGCAGGCAGGCGGCGATAAATGCACCCGTGCGGCTAAATCGCGATTACTGATCCGGCCCTGCTGTTGCAGCACCGCCAGAATCTGACAGTCGATTCGATCCAGTGTGTCCATGTTTGAGAATATCTTGCCTGTAAAAGAATAAAGTTTACTGGAATTGATAAAAATAAAAACTTAGTTGATTATTTGGCGAGCTTTACAAAACTAAAGAAAAAATTAGCGCTTCAGCCACAGCCGCGACGAAACGAAATTAAGCCGTCGTTGCATATGGTGTGCGGTGGGCGAATGCCGTAAGGTACAGCGCATATCCATCAACACCTAAAGCGCCGGGAGAGTGTGCATGAACGCGATGTCGCAGCTGAAACCAATGATGAAAAAAGTGAGTTTGTGTAGCGCTCTGCTGCTAGCCGCTTTAGCCTCAAGCCCGTCGGTGTTGGCGGCAGAATCGGATCAACCCATTGCCATCGCCATTCACGGTGGGGCGGGCACTATTTTGCGCGGCAATTTAAGTGCTGAAAAAGAAGCCGCCATTAAATCGGCCTTGATCAGCGCGGTGCAAGCCGGTCACGAAGTCTTGAAAAATGGCGGTGCCAGTCTAGATGCGGTAACCGCCGCCATTAATGTGCTGGAAGATTCACCACATTTTAATGCGGCCAAAGGCGCGGTGCTAAACGAAGATGGCGAGGTAGAACTCGATGCCTCGTTAATGCGCGGCAGCGATCGTAACGCCGGTGCCGTGGCCGGTGTACATGGCGTGCGAAATCCTATTAATTTAGCCCGCGCGGTGATGGAGCATTCGCCCCATGTTTTATTGGCTGGCAAGGGCGCTGAAACCTTTGCGCGCCAGCACGATATTGCCTTTGAAGATTCCGCTTACTTCAAAACCCCTTTTCGCACCGAGCAATGGCAGCGCTTAAAGAAAGAACGCGCTGCCCAGGCGGCTGTAGGTCAAGACATTCAAACCCCGCTGGCGGGGCCGGATGCTTATCCTGATCGCTGGTTTAGTACTGTGGGCGCGGTGGCTTTGGATCAACACGGCCATGTGGCGGCAGGTACCTCCACCGGTGGCACAGCGTTGAAACGCTGGGGGCGCATTGGTGATTCGCCCATCGTTGGCGCGGGCACCTATGCCCAAGATGGTTATTGCGCGGTGAGTGCCACCGGCCATGGCGAATACTTTATTCGCGCTGCCGTGACCTACGATATCTGCGCCCGCGTGCGTTACGAGGAAGTGGATATCGGGGCCGCCGCCGAGCAGGTGGTGATGAAAGAGTTGGTTACCATGGGTGGCGATGGTGGTGTGATTGCCTTGGGTGCCGATGGCCAAATCGCCATGCCATTTAATACCGCGGGCATGTATCGCGCCGCCATCCATCCCGATGGCAGCATGGAAGTGGGTATTTACCGTAAAGGTGAGTAATTAGCGCGAATCCATTTTTGATGTCGATCATGAGCACAATGGATGAGGACGAGCGCCTACCCGCTGTATCCGACCCTCAAGACGAGCAAAGCTTTCACGGCTTAAGTTCGGTGCAGGCAGCATGCCCTTGGTGCGGTGAAGACTTGGAATGGGTGCTGGATCCCAGTAACACCGCCACCTATGTGGAAGACTGCTATGTATGCTGCCGCCCATGTTTAGTCACACCCCAGATGGACGAACAAGGGCAGGTGCAGGGCGCAACCATTGATTGCGAATAACTGCGAGTAATGACGAGCGATTGCGCCACCGCAAACTGCCCATATATTTGCTGGCGCGAACCGGTGCGTGTGCATTCAACGTTTGCGTGTTAATCGTAAACGCCGCGCTACTTAACGACTAATCAGCAAAGCCTTTGGGAAACCCACCATGAAAGAAAGCAAAGAACACGGCGAAACTTTTGCCAGTGTGGCCGGTGTGACTGCCGATCACCAACGACTCCAGCCTTTTGTGGGCACCTTCGCGGCTGAAGTGCGCTTTTGGATGGGCCCCGGCGAGCCGGTGATTACCACCGGTACCATGAACGCGGGTTTTATTCTGGGCGGGCGTTTTTTGCGCCAAGTCTTTGAAGGCGATTTACCCGAAGGCGCACCGGCGGCGGCCAGCGCTTTTTGTGGCGAAGGCTACATTGGCTACAACAATGTAGATAAACGCTACGAGCAAGTATGGGTGGATAACGCCTCCACTTTGGTGCAAGTGGAAAGTGGCCAGGTGGATGAAGCCGGGCGCGAGTGGAATTTCTACAGCACGCTTACCAATCCGCAATCGGGCGGCCCCATGGAAAAACGCACCATTTTGAACATTGTGGATGAAGACCACCACACCATGGAAATCTGGTTCCGCGACCCTGAAGGCCCCGAAATTAAAGCTATGGAAATTCGCTATTCAAGAATCCAGACTTCTTAAAAGCAGTCTAGAAACGTATAAAAAAAGCGGCTCTAAAATAGAGCCGCTTTTTTGTTAGCTAATGCGCTTGTTCAGCGCAATCGCCTTAGGCGTCGTTGGTATCGCTGCTGTCGGCGTTGCTATCTAAGCTTGCGATATCGCCGGTGAGGCCGTTTAAGTCTTTACCGCTAAGGCCCACTTCATTGAGGATGGATTCCACCAACGGCGCTTGGGCTTTGTAACGCAATGCGCTGTTTACCACTTGATCGGCCAAACCCGCTTCGCCCTGGGCAACGCTGCCATCGCTGGCCACGACGCCACCACCATTTAAGCCATCGACCTGAACGATCTTGATGCCGTCGATATGCTCCATGGGTTTCACGCTTTCGCGGATAATTTCGGGCAGCTGTTGAATCACCGCCATCTTGATCTGCATGGCAATTTGATCCGCCGATAATTGATTCGCCGCCTCATTCAAGGCATGGCGACCTTCGGCATCCACCCGGTAGCGTTCGGCAGCACCTTCGGCGCGCTTGGTTTCGGCCTCGGCTTGGGCCAGGGCTGCGATGCGTTCTTTATCGGCATCGGCCTGGGCTAAGGTGCGGATGGCTTCGGCTTGATCTTCGGCCGCTTGTTTCTCGGCACGGGCCTGGGTGGTGGTGTCGATCATTTCGCGCTCGGCCTCTTTGGCCGCTTGAATCAGCTCGATTAACTTTTCACGTTCGGCTTTTTCAGATTCACGCGCGGTGATCACTTGTTCAGCCGCTTTGGCGGCTTCGGCCTTGGCTAAATCGGCCTCGCGTTGCGTTAAGGATTGCGCTTTGGATTTCTCGGCCACAGCGATGGCGCGATCTTGCTCGGTAAGCTCGATGGACTTTTGACGTTCCACATTGGCGGTTTCCACCGCGCGCTCTTTATCGATCTCGCGTTCGCGCAGTTGTTGATCTTTAGAAATGCGCTGTTCTTCCACCGCGCGTTGGGATTCGATCTGGGTTTGGTCGATATGCTGCTGGGCGGCGATTTGCGCTTGTTCGGCCTCACGACGTTTTTCGGCGCGTTGGGCGGCGATCTCGGCTTCTTGGCTGGCGCGGCGGGTTTCTACCTCGCGCTCTTGTTGCAGGCGAGCGTATTCTTCTTCGCGTTGAATTTCTAAGGTTTGCTGCACCGCACCCAGGTTTTTACGTTCGATTTCCACCTGGGTATCTTGCTCGATATCGTTGCGGGTTTTGCGGCGTGCTTCAATGGCTTCGGTGAGCTTGGTTAAACCCTCGGCGTCGAAGGCGTTATCGGGATTGAAGAATTCTTTACTGGTTTGATCCAAACCGGTGAGCGATACGGTTTCTAATTCCAAACCGTTTTTCAGCAAGTCTTCAGTCACCACCTGTTGTACTTTTTGTACAAAGGCCGTGCGTTGCTCGTGTAGTTCTTCCATGGCCATTTCAGCGGCTACCGAACGCAGAGCATCGACAAATTTACCTTCCACCAAGTCTTTTAACGACTGGGGTTCCATGGTTTTTTGGCCCAGCGTTTGCGCGGCATTGGCGATGGACTCACCCGTGGGTTGCACCCGCACATAGAATTCGGCGGCCACATCGACCCGCATGCGGTCGCGGGTGATCAGTGCTTGATCGCGGTTACGGCGCACATCGAGGCGTAAGGTGTTCATATTGACCGGAATTACTTCATGGAATACCGGAAACACCAATGCACCACCGTTCACAATGACTTTTTGTCCGCCAAAGCCGGTGCGCACAAACGATACTTCCTTAGACGCGCGCAAGTACAGGCGGGCAAAAATAATGAAAATGGTAAATATGGCCACCACCACAATACCGGCGGTGTACAAATAACTATTGTTGAAGTCCATGCAGGCTCCTTGAATTCACAGGCGTACCGCGGGGGGACGGCACTGTGTTGAACGTTTTTTTATTTTTTAAGCGTAGAAGTTTAAGTGTTGCTGCTGGTGTTGTATTTGTTGTGCTGTATGCAGCACGTTTTTTTAAGTGATCGATACCCGTTGATGGCTATCGATACCGTTTGTCGGTTTGATTAAAGCAAGTTGGTTTTTCCGCTTGATGAAATCGGGCCCGATTGAATGAAATTAATGATTTTCACTTAATGAATGGTTGGGATTGACGATGGCGCGATACACACTACCGTGATGTTCGGTGATGAGTAATTCGTCGCCGGGTTTGAGGGTGGTATCGCTATGATCGGGTTCGATCATCACATAATGGGTATGGCCGTAGCGGTCTTTCACCTTGGCTTGAGTGGGCGAGCCTAAAGTGGCCTCGCCCAGAGTAATGTAGGCCACGCGCCCGACAAAGCTATTGGCTGAAACCACTTGGGTTTCGTCTTTGGGAATAATTTTGGCAATGAGTCGGTTCATGATGCTGACTACGGGCAAAGTCACCACTAACACCAAAGCCGCAGCCAGCCAAGGCGGCAACAGCGTGCCGAGGATCGACAGCATGCTGGCTTGAAACGCCAAACCTAACAGACCAAACACGGTTAAAAACACAATAAAGCAAACAATGGCGGGTACTTCGCCAAAGCGCAGCCAGCTGAGGAATTTAACCGTGGCTGATGGATCGCTGAAGTCGGCATCCATGTCCACATCTAAATCGGGCAAGAGCGCATCGACAAACTGCGATAAGCCAGCGCCTATCAGCGTGCTCACCCCTTCGATGAGGGCAAAAATCAACATGATTGCCAGCGCGCTGGAAAAAGGCCAGTTACTGGATAATCCCAGAAAATGCCACATGCAGTGCTCCCCGTGATTGTTATTGTGTGGTGGATGATCTCAAAAGCGGACTGGTTTGGGTATGCTCCGTGTCATTGAGGCGTCTCTAAAAGCGCCCATTCTGCACCATTACCATTCTGCGCCATTAATTTAGCTGTCTTTGTGGCGGGTTTTAATGGCCGCTAAGCGTTCTTGTACCCGGTTATCGCGGGCCAGTTTTTCCAGCTCGGCCAGTTTGGCGTCGTCGCCGCCGTGATGAAGGCCCGAGGGTAGATTAGTGGCCTGGCCCATGGCGCGCTCAAATGCCTGGGTGGCTTTGTCGGCCTGATCATTACCGCTGTTGGCGCTCGTTGAAATCGTGCTCTGTTCGGCTTTTTTACTGCTTTGATAACGCTGAAGCTCGGCACGCATATCGCGTTGCTTGGCTTTAAGTGCGTTGATATAGGATTCCAGCTCCTTTTCTTTATCGGAAGCATCAAGTACCGCGGCTTCTAATACGGGAATTTGTGCCTCGATATCCATTTGCCGACTGATGGCGGCTGCGGCTAGATCGTCGCGCTTTTGATCTACGGCCACTTTAATTTGTGCCGAGAGTTGCTCGTGGCGATCGTTGTCTTCTAACAGTTTTTTATTGGCGCGATGCTTGTTAGCCACCACTTGTCCTAGCTCGCTGCGGATATCGGCAACGGCTTGGTCCATCTCGCGAATGGCTTGCTCCATGACGATTTCTGGCGAGGCGTTTTCTACGGCATCGATCATGGCATTGAAGCCACCACTGACTAAACGGCTAACTCGACTTGCGAACGATTCGCTCATAACGCCTCCTATCGGGTCTTTTCAATAATCTTTGCTAACGACAATACCTTGGGCAGATGACGATTGATGATGTCGGGATCGTAGCACGGGCTTTCGGGCGTAACACCCAGCCTAAGTAGTTGATCCATCATACGAAACATCCGGTCTGCCACACCGGCCTCTAGTGTTTCTAAAGTAATTTCTTGCTCGCTGTCGGCCTCTTGATCGGTGCCCGACAACATAAACGCGGCCAAATCGCTGAGCCATTCAAAGGAATGGGCCAACAGTTCCGAATGTGCCTCTTGTTGCCGCTCTTGATTGCGTAAGCGTTGCTGCACGGCATCGAATAACTCGCGCATCATTTCCAGAGCGGCTGGGTAATCGTGTAAACCCGCTTGCCGTTGCCTGGACTGGGCGATGATATGCCTGAGCTTATCGCTGTGATTACGTGCTTCGGGCACGCTTAAACGGGCGAGAAATTCGGCGTCTTCATCACTAACTCGAACGCTGAGCGATGTGGTTTTATCGGGCATTGGACTACAAACGAATAACTTGTGTGCTTTATGTATATCAAAAAATATTATTGCAGTCAAATATATCTATTTGTATGCAAATGTATTCAAAAGGGTGCCGACCCCATATTTAAGCTCCCTAAAACGCACAACGGCACCACTGGGGTGCCGTTGTTGAATGCTATTGCTTGTGCGCGTGCTGAGCCTGCTGTTTGTGCTCAACGAACCGAGATGGCTTTTGCTTAAGAAAACAGTAGGCTCTTGGTGAGGGTTTGCACAAAGCTGCTTTTTTTATGGCTAAGGCTTAAGTTACGCCAGATCTTCAAGGTGGCGTTGGCCCGATTCAGGGTATAGAAGTGCAGGCCCGGAGCGCCGCCTTGCAGTAATTGTTCGCACAGGCGGGTGATCACCTCTTCACCAAACGCACGAATCGATGCGCCATCATCGCCATAACCGATCAAGCGACGGCGAATCCATTGGGGAATTTCAGCGCCGCATAAGTCAGAGAAACGGGCTAAGCGCTCGTAGTTGGTGATGGGCATGATGCCCGGAATGATGGGAATATTGATGCCCAGGCGTTGGCAGTCTTCAAGATAACGGAAGTAGCTATCGGTATTAAAGAAATACTGCGTAATGGCACCATTGGCACCGGCATCCACCTTCTGTTTGAAGAAATCTAACTCACTTTGTGGCGAGATCGATTCGGGGTGAAATTCGGGATAGCAGGCCACTTCAATATGAAAGGCATCGCCAAAACGTTGGCGAATATGCTGAACTAAATCGTTGGCGTGACGAAATGGGCCGGGATGTTGTACCCCTTCAGGCTGATCGCCGCGCAGCACCACCAAACGTTTAACACCGGCGTGGCGATAGGTTTCTAGCAACTGATTAATAATGGCCTCGCTGGCCATGCACGAAAGATGGGGAACGCTATCGATACCAAAGCGTTTTTGGATATCTAGTACCGTTTCGCGGGTGCGATCAAGCGTGGAGCCACCGGCCCCGAAGGTAACCGAAATATAGGCGGGGTGTAGCGCGGCTAGTTTTTCCAGGGTCGATTCCAGAATCAGGTTCTGGGCTTCGTCGCGCGGTGGAAAAACTTCAAAACTAAATGTGGTATCCATGGTGAGCCTCCCCAGCTGAGCCAAAGCGCCTATGGCGCGGCTATCGATAAAACAGCGGGTTAGTGAGCATCCTGCTACTAAGCGCTTGCCAAGCTGAGTGATGCTTGGACTTTAAAAAGTTAGCGGTTAAACAAGAGCGGCGCTTGGAAGTAGCGCCGCTCTTATCAGCTTTACTGCCTTTGAGCTACTTGGGTAGCCCGGCAAGAAGTCAGTAACCGTGAAGTCAGCAACAATTAGTAGCGGTAGTGATCGGGCTTGTAGGGGCCGTCTTGGCTAACGCTGATGTAGCTGGCTTGCTCTTCGCTCAGGCGGGTCAAGTTCGCGCCAATGCGATCTAAGTGCAGGCGTGCCACTTTTTCGTCCAGATGTTTGGGCAGTACGTACACTTCGTTTTGGTATTGGTCACCGCGACCCCACAGCTCGATTTGTGCCAACACTTGGTTGGTGAACGAGTTGGACATCACGAAGCTGGGGTGGCCGGTGGCACAACCCAGATTCACCAAACGGCCTTCGGCCAGCAGGATGATCTTGTTGCCGCTGGGTAAGGTGATGTGATCGACTTGAGCTTTGATGTTTTCCCAAGCGTATTGGCGCATCGCGGCGACTTCGATTTCGTTGTCGAAGTGACCGATGTTGCAAACGATGGCTTCGTTCTTCATTTGCACCATGTGATCGTGGGTGATCACATTGTAGTTACCGGTAGCAGTCACGAAGATATCGCCTTGGCTGGCTGCATCTTCCATGGTGACGACACGGTAGCCTTCCATCGCCGCTTGCAGCGCGCAGATGGGATCGATCTCGGTGACCCATACGGTGGCACCTAAGCCGCGCAGCGATTGTGCACAACCTTTACCCACATCGCCGTAACCGGCAACCACGGCCACTTTACCGGCGATCATCACGTCGGTAGCGCGTTTGATACCGTCGACCAAAGACTCACGGCAACCGTACAGGTTGTCGAATTTTGACTTGGTGACTGAATCATTCACGTTAATGGCGGGGAACGGCAGGGTGCCGTCTTTTTGCATTTGGTATAAACGCTTCACACCTGTGGTGGTTTCTTCGGTTACACCTTGGATGCTGGCCAGCGCTTTGGTGTACCAGCCGTGATCGCTTTCCAAACGCTTGCGGATAGCAGCAAACAAGAAGGTTTCTTCTTCGCTTTGGGGGTTGTCCAAAACGCTGGGATCTTTCTCAGCTTGGGCACCCAAGTACAGCAGCAAAGTGGCATCGCCGCCGTCGTCGAGAATCATATTGGCGGTTTCACCATCTTCCCATTGGAAAATACGGTGGGTGAAGTCCCAGTACTCTTCCAAGCTTTCGCCTTTAAATGCGAAAACCGGAATGTCTTGATCAGCAATGGCTGCGGCCGCGTGATCTTGGGTTGAGAAGATGTTGCATGAAGCCCAGCGAACTTCTGCACCCAAAGCCACCAGCGTTTCGATGAGTACGGCGGTTTGGATGGTCATGTGCAAAGAACCGGCAATGCGCGCGCCTTTCAGCGGTTTTTCATCACCAAACTCTTCACGAATAGACACCAGACCGGGCATTTCGGTCTCGGCGATACGAATTTCTTTATGACCCCAGGCGGCCTGACTTAAGTCGGCAACGTGGAAGTCTTGTTGCTTAGCGTCTTGCATAACAGCACTCATTGGGTTGTCTCCATTCGGGTGAACGAATGGGCGCCGTTGAAACATTGGCGTGATTGCACGAGCCTCGCGGTGATCCGCTGCAGCGCCCCTCGGCAATCGCCACTATTGTGCCGTGCACACAATGACGGCTTAGTGATGCCGCCATTGCTGCACAGAAACTGCTGGCTTATAAGCCAGCAGCAGCGCGTAAGGTTGCCGCCATAGTGGTGTCTTCCCATGGCACATTCAGATCTTCACGACCCATGTGGCCAAAGGCCGCGGTGGCACGGTAAATGGGGCGCTTTAAGTCCAGCATCTTGATGATGCCGTAGGGGCGCAGATCGAAGTGCTCACGCACTAATTGTTCGATCACATCGCGGCCTACTTTCTCGGTACCGAAGGTTTCTACGGTAATAGAAGTGGGCTCAGCTACGCCGATGGCGTAGGACACTTGGATCTCGCAACGTTCGGCCAGGCCTGCCGCCACGATGTTTTTGGCGACATAACGACCCGCGTAAGCGGCTGAGCGATCCACTTTGGAAGGATCTTTGCCCGAGAACGCACCGCCACCGTGGCGTGCCATGCCGCCGTAGGTGTCCACAATGATCTTACGACCGGTCAGACCGGCGTCGCCCACAGGGCCGCCAATCACGAAGTTACCGGTGGGATTAATGTGGTATTTGGTGTCGTTGCTGAGCCAGCTTGACGGCAGCACGGGCTTGATGATTTCTTCCATCACCATCTCGCGTAGCTGATCTAAGCTGATATCGGGGCTGTGTTGGGTCGACAGCACAACGGCTTCGATGCCTACGGCCTTGTCGTTTTCGTAGCGGAAAGTGACTTGGCTTTTGGCGTCGGGGCGCAGGTATAAACGGCCGTTATCGGTGTTGTTGCGCACTTCCGATTGCTTTTTCACCAGCTCGTGAGCGTAGTGAATGGGTGCGGGCATGAGCACGTCGGTTTCGTTGCTGGCATAGCCAAACATTAAACCTTGGTCGCCAGCGCCTTGATCTTCAGGCTTGGCGCGATCAACACCCATGGCGATATCTGGCGATTGCTGGCCCACCAGATTCAAGACACCACAGGTACGGCCATCGTAGCCAACGTCGGCGGAGTCGTAGCCGATATCGACGATCACATCGCGCACCAGTTGTTCGAAGTCCACATTGGCGGTGGTGGTGATTTCACCACCAATCACGGCCATGCCGGTCTTAACGAAGGTTTCGCAGGCTACGCGGGCATCAGCGTCGTCAGCGAGAATGGCATCGATGATGGCGTCGGAAATCTGATCAGCCATCTTATCGGGATGGCCCTCAGATACGGATTCAGAGGTAAACAGGTAATTCGACATCGGGGCGCTCCGGCCTTTTATCCTTTAATAAAGATGAAGAGATATAACAGTTAGCGCGGCATTGTACCCCAGCCAGCGGTCTGCTGCATCTGCCGTGAGATAGACAGAATAAATCACTGGCTAAGTGCGCTTGTACTGGGTTTTTAGCGCTTAAGCGTTACCGCAAAAAGGGCCGATAGTGCCTATTTTGCGACCCGCTACCACCTTTGTGGCTGGCTTGGCGCTCTCGGTACGGCTAGAATGGGCGGCTGCAAAATCGCAACAACACACCACAGTCAGGCACCAGCCTCGCTCGTCTTCAAGCAAGTCTGTCCTATCAAGATGGGGTGCAAATCGCCTCGCACAATGCAGCGACGAAGCATTAGGTTTTTCAAGCGCTTCACTGCTTCACCGATAGGTTGTGGTGGTCTTTATTCATCAGTGGGAGTCTAGTATGTCCAGAACCATGGGCAATGCCATTATTCATAATTTTCTAGGGCATTCCGCGACTTGGTTTAAGCTCACCATCATCGCGTTTTTGGTGCTGAATCCGATCTTATGGCAAATCAATGGTTTTCTTGCCGGTTGGGTTTTGGTGCTGGAATTCATTTTCTGCCTCGCCATGGCGCTGAAATGCTACCCCTTACAGCCTGGTGGCCTATTGGCGATCCAGGCGGTGATCTTGGGGATGACCTCACCTGAAACGGTATTGCACGAAGCCGAAGCCAACTTTGATGTGATCTTGTTGCTGGTGTTTATGGTGGCGGGTATTTACTTCCTGAAAGACATGCTGTTGTTTGTCTTCGCGAAGATTTTGCTGCGTGTGCGCTCGAAGATTTTATTATCGTTAATCTTTGCGTTTACCGCTGCCGTATTGTCGGCCTTCTTAGATGCCTTAACGGTAACCGCTGTGATTATCGCAGTGGCTGTGGGTTTCTTTGCTGTGTTCCACCGAGTAGCCTCGGGCAAGGGCTTTGACCACGATCACGACCACGCCGACGATGATGGCGTACACCACGACCACCACACTGATCTCGAAGATTTCCGTGCCTTCCTGCGTAACTTGATGATGCACGCCGCGGTGGGTACTGCACTGGGTGGTGTAACGACTTTAGTGGGTGAACCGCAAAACTTGCTGATTGCTGGTGTGATGGATTGGGGTTTTGGTGAATTCTTTACCCGTATGTTACCGGTGACCGCACCAGTCTTTGTGATGGGTTTGCTCACCACTATTGTGGTCGAGAAATTCAAATGGTTTGGCTATGGAGCGCAAATTCCTGAAAACGTACGCTCTGTATTAAGTGATTACGAAGACGAGCGCGCCCGCAAACGTACCTTGCAGCAAAAAGCGGCCATCATGGTTCAAGCCTTGGTTGCGGTGTTCTTAGTGGTCGGTTTGCTATTCCACTTAGCCGCTGTGGGCCTGATCGGCTTAACGGTGATTGTTCTGGCCACCGCGTTTAGCGGTATTATCGATGAACATCATCTGGGCGAAGCCTTCACCGAGGCACTGCCCTTCACCGCATTATTGGTTGTGTTCTTTGCCATTGTGGGTGTGATTCACGATCAACATCTGTTTAAACCTATTATCGATTATGTGTTTAGCCTCGATGCGAAAGCCCAGGTGCCGGTGTTCTTCGCGGCCAATGGCATTTTGTCGATGATTAGCGATAACGTGTTCGTGGCGACCGTCTACATCAACGAAATCAAGCAAGCTTTCGATAATGGTTTGATCGCCCAAGATCACTACGAAATGCTGGCTGTGGCGGTCAATACGGGCACCAACATCCCCAGCGTAGCCACCCCGAATGGCCAGGCGGCG
>JAKSCJ010000203.1 GCA_022360675.1 Lysobacterales bacterium | reverse complement strand
TCGCGGTGCCCGATTTCAACGCGGGTGCCATGGAAAACGTGGGGGCGATTACCTACCGTGAAGTTTTATTGTTAATGGACGAAGAAGCCACCCCGCAGCAGGTGCGCGCTTATAAATCGGTCCATTCCCATGAGTTGGCGCACCAATGGTTTGGCAATCTGGTGACTCCGGTGTGGTGGGACGATATCTGGCTGAATGAAGCATTTGCCACCTGGATGGGCCATGTGGCTTTAGATATTCGTGATCCTAAAGACGAATTCCGTCGCGATCTGCTATCGCGCAGCGCCAGCGCTATGTCTACCGATAGCTTGGCCAGTGCGCGCCAAATTCGCCAACCCATTTTAAGCTCCCACGATATTGCCTCGGCTTTCGACGGCATCACGTACAGCAAGGGTGGTGGCGTGCTCTCGATGTTCGAGCGTTTCTTAGGTCGCGAAGCCTTCCAGAAAGGGGTTTCAGGCTATTTGAAAGAGCGTAGCTGGGGTAATGCCACCGCCGACGATTTTGTGGCGGCTATTTCAGCGCAAGCACCTGAAGGCCAACAACAGCAAATGGCCCAAGCTTTCCAAAGCTTTTTAGAACAACCGGGTTTGCCCGTGTTAGAAACCAGCTACAACTGTGGTGCGGTGGGTGACGACGGTATTTTCCAAGTTTCGTTTAACTCAACATCGCTACTTGCCCTTGGGCTCCGATGGAAACTATCACCAGCAATGGAAAATTCCTGCCTGTATTGCCTATGGCAAAGGCGAGGAACGCCATGAGGCTTGTCGCCTGTTAGAAAAACCGCTCACCACTTGGTTATTCCGTGGTGAATGCCCCGATTGGGTTTTGGCCAACGCGCAAGGCGCAGGCTATTACCGCTGGAATCATAATGGCGAGGAATGGACCAAAGTTCTGGCTGTGGCTTCTGACTTGAGCCCAGGCGAGCAAATCAAGCTGGCCGACAGCTTTGTGGCCGCCTTTGTGGCCGGTGGCATCGGCCTCACCGATTTCTTAGATGGTGCGCATATCTTGGCCCAACTGCCCACCCGCCAAGCGGTGATACGCGCCATGCCGATCCTCACCGATATTGTTGAAGTGTGGACAACTAACGAAGAACAACGCGCTACCGCCCAAGCACTGTTACGTAGTATTTATGCCAAGCCTTTGGCGGCTATTGGCCTGAAAACCGTGAGCGACTTTGACCAAGCCAGCCATCAAGAAAGCCTGGTGTACTTCCAAGCGGTGGTGATGGCCGATCCAGTGACTCGAGCCCAATTATTGAGCCAAGCCTCCGCTTATATGGAGTACAACGTTGAAGGGGTGAAGCCTGCTAGCGAGTTAAACCTGGCCTTGATGGATATCGCTTTAGAAGTGGCGGTGAACGAGTGGAAGTTGCCTTTTGTTGAGCACCTCTACACGCGTTTAGTGGAAAGCCAAGATCCGGTCTTCCGCAGCCGAGTGACGGGAGCCTTCAGTGGTGCGTTTGATCCTAAAGCGGCTAAGCGTGTACGCGCTATGGTGTTGGATAGCAAACTACGCAATAACGAAGTGTTTGGCATTATCTTCTCGCAATTTAAAGAACCCACCACACGCCAAGCAGCCTGGAAATGGTTGCAAGCAAACTTAGAAGGCGTGTTAAAGCGCATTCCGGAATGGGCCCAAGGCCGTATTGCGGCTATCGGTACCGATTTCTGTAGTGTTGAAGAACGTGCCCAGTTAAACGACTACTTTGGCCCGCGCATTAACAATATGGGCGGTGGCCCGTTAACACTGGCAAATACCTTAGAGCGCATCGACTTATGCTTGGCACAGCGTCAACATTATCAAGCCGATTTTGATCGTTTAATGAGCCAGTAATGCTTCAATAATACTTAACGAAGCAAAACAAAAGCCCAATCATTATCCCTAAGGTGCTGACCGACCGGATGGTGATTGGGTTTTTTTATGTTTTAATATCAATGGTTTGTATAGATGGGTTTTGGTCTTAGCGTTCTTTTTGTAGCCGTGTCATCGTTTCTTACAGAATAATTGTAAAAAACTGTTTCTGTTTGTTGATTTTTGCTAAAGCGGTTTGTAATTGAGTGCATCTGGTGTGAGACTGTTTGAACCGCAGTCCAAATAAAAGGCAGTAAGCGCAAAGAATTAATGCTTTGTGTTGTTCTCAGTTTTTTTTAATGAACTAATCATAGTCGGATATTCTTAGTTACTCTCTAAGGGCAACTACGTCAGGGAACCATCGGTGCTAACGATGTACTGCTGAACGTAGGCTTGCTTTGTCTTTTCCTTGCTTTGGCTTTTCATCGTGGCAATCGCGCAATTGCAATGGTGGGGAGTCTAATGATGAAAACAGCTTTTCCTCGTATCGTCTCAATTAAACTTTGGGCTTTACTTTTATTCATTGTTTGCGCTTTTGTTCCCGCCCGATCAGATGCTGCTTTATCGTTAGAGCCACTCACGTGGAATGTGATAGGGCTCGATAGTAACGATCCCATCAACGGTCCCAATCAATTTCCTGTAGGCGCTCGGGTTTGTAGCGATATCGATACCGTTGATGTATCGGTGGCTATGGTATTTGATAGCGCGAATGCCTTTATTCATTTACAAGCAGGTTCTTTAGCCACCCTTAATTATGCTGAAATTCTTTCGGGCGAGTGTGTTGATGCTTACTTTAATGTTGAAGTGAACAAAGATGCAGCCGCCTTTGATACACAAAGGGATTACCGTATCGTTGCTAGCGATGCCAGTGGCAGCTATAGCACTGCTGATGATCGTGCTTTCTATGTTGAGCGTTTGATATCGCAGTCACGAAATTCGATTGATGAAATTCGCTACGGCACCGACCCAATGAATCTAAATACGGTTCCTGCGGGCGGAAACCTAAATTTATTGTTAGGAAATGTTTATTACATCGAGTTGACTGGAGGTACAGCACCTCAGGGTTATCGCCAGTTTAAAAAGTTTTTAAGTCTACCCAACGCTATCTTCCAAATTCTCAATATTGAAACCACATACTCTGCCAATAGTTCGCCCTTGGTAAACAATCCCAATGATCGCCTGTATGCCGATGCTTGTGCATGGGATAACGACACGAGTAGCCCGACTTATTTGTCGTGTATGGGGCCGAATGAGCGTACTGGGGGTAATCAGGTCGTCACCACTTACTGGGTTCAAATTATTGGCGGTGTTGGGCTGTCACCAGCACTGAATGCTTTGTTATACGACTTCTCGGGAAGCAGTTATCACTATAACTCTGACTTTTCCAGTACAGCAGGTTTGATCCAAGTCGTTGACCCCGGTTCGGCAGATATCAGCAAATCCTTTAGCCCAAACCCAGTCATTGTGGGCAGTGCATCGCGCTTAACCATTACCTTAAGCAACCCTAATGCCAGCGCGTTGGCCGCTTATTCCTTTATCGATAACCTGCCTGCGGGTATGGTTATTGCAACGCCTTCTAATCTAAGTGTTAATGCTTGTGGAACGCCAATGGTGACCGCCTTAAGTGGTACCGATACATTGGTTTTTTCAGATGGGCAAGTGGCGGCTAACAGCAGTTGCACTGTTAGTTTTGATGTCGTTACCGCAGCTGAAGGTAGTTATGTCAACACGACCGATAATCTGTTCGTTGATGGTATGGATACCGGGAACAACGCTAGCGCTACGCTTAACGTAACACCGCCACCACCACCGGGTAGCGGTGTATGCGATATTCCTTTAGCCAGCTGGCGTTTCCCCGTGGGCTTTAATATCAACAACCCGGCACCCGGCATGAGTACGGTGGCAGCCAGCGCTAGTGTGGGTTCCGGTTTTTCACCGATTAGACACACCAGTTTAACGGCAGATGGAACCAAAGCTTGGGGTTCAGATGGCGATACGACACCCGGTCCATTGAACACCAACAATAATGAGTACTTTGAGTTTGCTATTGATACCACGGGGCTTAGCGAAGTGTATATGACCTTCGATGCGGCCCGGCGTAAGTTCCAAGCTCCGCGGGGTATCGATGTATTTTGGGATACGATTCCTGCGCCGCCAGAAAGCGGTACGAATATCTTTAGTAACAGTAATGCCTTGCCGTTCTCGAATACACGTTTTTCTTTTGGTGCGGGTGATTCTATCGGCGTGAGTTCGGGCTTAAATCCGGCGGGCAATACCTATTTTCGCATTTATTTCTCAAAATCGTTGAGTCATCGTTCGGGTAAAGATGCCATTTTAGATAACGTGGTCTTCACCGGTTGCGGTATGGCCATGCCACCGACCATCGCCAAAAATTTCTCACCCAATCCCATCGCTGTGGGTGGGCTTTCTACATTAACTTTTGTGTTGAATAACCACAATAACAGCGCATTGAGCGATGCGAATTTTATCGATAATTTACCCGCTGATGTAATGGTCGCTAATCCACCCAATGCCAACACGACATGTGGTGGTGCGCCGAGCTTTAATCCGCAAGCGGGCGATACGATGCTGGCGTTCGGTGCGCCTAATGGCGGCATTATTCCTGCCTCGGGCAGCTGTACGGTAAGTGTAGATGTAAGCGCCAACACTTTAGGGCCGAAGGTCAATATCAGTGGCTTTTTGAGCACCGCTGAAACGGGTGTTAATCCCGATAGCGTGGCTACGGCAACGTTATCGGTTATTGCTCCGCCCGTTATTAGTAAGCTCTTTACACCGTCTAGTGTGGGTGTGAACGAGACCTCCAGCGTGACGTTGACTATTCAAAACCCCAATAATGATTACGCTATTTTTGGTGTGGCTGTTAATGACGCATTGCCAGTGCCGATGGTAGTTGCTAATCCGCCGAATGCGGCGGCCGTGGGATGTGGCGCGCATACGTTTAATCCTGTAGCCGGTGCGGCCTCGGTAAGCTTTAGTGGTGGCATGATAGCGGCGGCCGATTTTTGTGTATTGAGTTTTGATGTCACCGTGGCCGAGCCAGGTTTATTCACCAACACCACCAGTACGGTGTCGCATTTCGTTAATGGCCTGGCCGAGCAGGGTAACAGTGCGAGTGCCGACTTATTGGTGAATGCGCCCAGGCCACAAATCTCCTTATTGAAAGAAGTCGGCTTAAGTGCAGCGGGCCCATGGGCTAATTTTGTTTCGCTACCATTACCGGGCGATGTGTATTACCGCTTCACCATAGAAAACACGGGTGATGTATTGCTGAGTTCATTGAACTTAAGCGATCCGCAGGTAGATACCAGTGCCTGTATTTTGCCGCCACAGCTTCCAGCGCCGGTGATGGCGAATAACAACCATCTCTTTAGTTGTGTGATTGGACCCTTTGCGGCGGTTAGTGGCTCGAATACCAATACGGCCACGGTCACCGCTTTATTTAATATTTTAGGTGGTTCTGGCAATAACCAAGTAAGCGCTACTGATAGCGCGGTGTACGCCACCACCAGCTTGAGTTTGGTGAAAGCAGCAAATCCTGTGTTGTACAGCGCTGCGGGTGAATTAATTAATTACAGCTTTACTGTAAGTAATTCGGGTTTTGCACCCTTAACGGGCCCGATTGTTGTGCTGGATGATCAAACGATCGATGAAACTTGTCCGCCCGTAAACAGCGTGGGCGACTTCGACAGCTTCTTTGATCCGGGCGAATCTATGTTGTGTTCGGCCACTTATGTAACCACGCCGGCCGATGTGAACGCGGGCAGTGTGGTGAATATTGCAGCTGCTACTAATGGCCAGGTGAACTCAAATAACGACTCGGCCACCATCAATTTGGCTTTGCCTGAACTCAATGTGAGCAAGCAAGCAAATCCGATTCCCTTTGTGATAGGTAGTGCGGCCAGCTATAGCATTACGGTGAGTAATAGCGGCAATACCGCCACCACGGCAGCCATCGTTATTAGCGATAACTTGCCTGTGGGTATTAGCTTAACGAGCTTTAGTGGTACTGACTGGAATTGCACGGGTGTGAGCGCATTGAGCTGCACCTTTAGCGGTGTGTTAGCGCCAAGCCAAAGCACCGTGTTGACCTTAACGGTCTTTGTTTCGCCACTAGCTACTGGTGGTGACAACAGTGCAGTGGGTAGTGGCGGCGGTGATCCGCAATGCCCGCAACTACCTCGTTGTACGGGCTCGGTGCCGGTGCCTGTGATTGGTCCATTGTTAAGCACCACGAAGATGGGTCAGTTGGATAACACCGTGGTTGCGCCTAACGATCAAAGTAATGTGGGCGACCTCATTAACTACACCATTACGGTGGTGAACAACGGTAATGGTCCGGCCCTTGGTTTGAATCTGAGCGATCCATTGCTGCCAACATTAAGCTGCACCGTGGGTGCGAATCCGGTAAGTTTGCCTGTAGATTTAGCGGCTGGTGCCAGCTTAGTGTGTACCGGTAGTTATAGCCTGATCGCAAGCGATATCAATACCGCATTAGTGACCAACACGGCCACCGCCAGCGCTAATAATGCGTGTCCACCAGGTGATACCTGTAGCGCTACGGAGATGACACCACTATTAACCGCACCGGTTTTAAGTGTGAGTAAATCGGCTTCGCCTAATCCATTTATCGTAGGGCAGGCGGGTAGCTACAACATTACCGTAACCAATACCGGTAATGCTTCCACCAGTGCACCGATTAATCTCGTCGATAACTTCGCCACGGGTATTAGCCTAAGCAGCTTTAGTGGCACCGATTGGAGCTGTACTGGTGTTACGGCGATCAACTGCACCTTCAGTGGTGTGCTAGCGCCTGGTGCAAGCACTGTGCTTACCTTGAATGTCACGGTGTTTAATAGTGCGACCAACGCAGATAACACCGCTGTGGTTAATGGTGGTGGTGATCCTACTTGTCCTGATGCTATTCGTTGTAACGGAAGTGTTCCGGTGCCTGTGTTAGCACCTGCCTTGAATATTGTAAAAAATGCAGTGCTCGATAACAGCGTGGTTCCACCCAGTTCACAAAGCAATGTGGGCGATCTCATCACCTACACATTAACGGTTAATAACACCGGCAATGCCACCGCCACCACGGTAAGCATTAATGATCCATTACTGCCTGTATTGGCTTGTAGCATTAATGCAGCAGTGGTGAACTTACCGGTGGATCTCGATCCGGGATTCAGCTTGGTTTGTAGTGCCAGTTATTCATTAACGGCAAACGATATCAACACCGGTGAGGTACTGAACACCGCTACCGTCACCGCAGGTAATACTTGTCCTCCGGGCGATTTATGTAGCGATAGCGAAAACACGCCGTTGATTCGTTCACCCTTATTGAGCGTGAGTAAATCGGCATCGCCCATACCGTTTGTTGTGGGTAGCCATGGCGACTATATGGTCACGGTAGAAAATATCGGTAATGCCGCAACTAGTAATGCCATCACGATTACCGACGCCTTAGCTCCAGGTTTGGAACTCTTGGGTTACACCGGTAATAACTGGATCTGCACAGGAACCACCATGGTGAGCTGTGACTTCAATGGTGTTTTGGCTCCAGGCGCCACCACCACCATTACCCTTACGGTTTCGGTGGGTAGCTCGGCCACCCATGCCGATAACACCGCCATTGTTAGTGGCGGCGGTGATCCTAGCTGTCCACAAGCACCACGTTGTATCGGAACGGTGCCGGTACCAGTGATTGCACCCGCCTTGGTGTTAGAAAAAGCGGGTGTCTTGAATAACAGCGTGGTTGCGCCCGACTCGCAAAGTAATCCGGGAGACGAAATCGACTACACCATTACCGTCACCAATACCGGTGCGGGCCTGGCCTTAGGTGTGGTGGTGAGCGATCCTCTATTGCCCGTTTTGAGCTGCACTATTAACGCCTTACCGGTGGTGCTGCCGATGTCTTTGCAGGCGGGTGAAAGTCTGATTTGTGCAGGCACCTATGTATTAACTGCCATGGATATCGATAACGGAGTGGTAGACAACACCGCTGTCGTTAGCGCTAGTAATGCCTGTCCGCCGGGGCCCAACTGTACGGGTAGTACGTCAACACCATTAAGCACTGCACCTTTGCTTAGTCTCAGCAAGGCGGCCATGCCGAATCCATTTGTAGTGGGTGAAACGGGTAATTACCTGATCACCGTGAGCAACAATGGTAATGCCGATACCAACGCGCCCATCGTGGTGAACGATACCTTAGCTACGGGTGTGGTTTTACAAAGCGCCAGCGGTACCGATTGGAGCTGTATTGGCACCACCGATTTAGTGTGCACATTCAGTGGCGTGCTGGCACCCAGCCAAAGCACACAACTCAACTTACTGGTGTTTATTACGCCAGAGGCTGTGCATGCAGATAACACGGCTGTGGTTGAAGGCGGTGGTGACCCCACGTGCCCGACTTTACCGCGTTGTACCGATACGGTGCCGGTGCCCTTGGTGGGTGCTGATTTAGGCATCGATAAATTCCACGATGGCGATTTCATGCAAGGGCAGATCGGTGCGCAGTTCAGCATTCTGGTAACCAACTTCGGCAATGTGGCCAGCGCAGGAACCGTCACTGTAGACGACTTCCTTCCCGCAGGGCTCACGGCGACCGCTATCGGTGGTGCCGGATGGACCTGCACACTAACACCGCTGCGCTGTACTCGTGACGATGCTCTGTTGCCGGGCGACAGCTTCCCCATCATCACATTGACTGTCGATGTGGCTGTAGACGCACCGATCTCGGTCATTAACGAAGCCACGGTGATGAATGTGGGCGATCCTAATCCCGATAACGACCGCGATCTTGATCCCGTCGATATCGAACCCGGAACTGCTGGCGTACAAGCCATTGGTATTCCCGTGAATAATCATTGGATGCTATTGACCATGGCCTTAATGCTGTTGCTGGTGGGTTACTACGGTTTACAGCGGAGGAATCATTAAGCGTTGACTCCCCATTGACGCAGCACATCGCTTCTCGATGATGCTGATCCCCCTACGGCGCTGTGCAATGCAGCGCCGTCTTTTTATCGGGCGACACACCAACCCACAGCCCCAGAAGACAAACCGGCCCAAGCCCGCTAAGCTTAAAATCAGCTACACAAAGCCGTTCAAGGAGAATCTGCCATGGCCAAGAATTACCAATCCTTCCGCGAGTTTTATCCTTACTACCTGGCCGAACACGCCGACCTCACCTGTCGCCGCCTGCATTTCATCGGTTCTTGGCTAGTACTTGCGATTTTAATTTGGGCCATCATTGCGGCAAATCCCTGGCTGTTATTGCTATTACCCGTCGTGGGTTACGGCTTTGCCTGGGTTGGGCATTTCTTCTTTGAGAAAAACCGACCGGCAACTTTTACCTACCCTGTGTATAGCTTGATGGGAGATTGGGTGATGTTTTGGGATATCTTGCGGGGGCGAGTGAGTATTTAGTTTTCATTGCTTAGCGGTATGTTTTATATGGGCTTAGTTTAATGACAATGGATTGATGACAACGGAGCGTTATGGTTTCGCCACCTGAAAGGTTGCTTTTCTTAAGACACACGGCCGTGTGGCGGCGAGTACCTTTTGGAGCAGCCAAAAGGTACCAAAAACTGCTGGTGTGTAATTAGTTGTTCCCAGGTTAGTAGAGCCTTCTCGGCGACCGTGAT